>JBJSYU010000439.1:0-5840 GCA_046089945.1 Candidatus Methylumidiphilus sp. | reverse complement strand
ATAACATTAGTGCTTTTGCAGTATTTGCACGGAACAAGCTGATAAGCCATATTTTACTATCCAACGAAGAAATTTCTAAAAAACAATTATACTATTAAAAATCAATTAAACCCACCTCCATTTTTTGATTCTGCCATTTTTCACCAGCAACTATCCCGCACTAAACATTTTGGCATACCTAGGCCCGCTTCGTTAGACACTTACGCTGGATTTCTATATTAAGCGCATTGCGGATTCTATGGAGGGTTTTTTCTGGAATTTTCTTCCCGCTTAGCGTGTCAGAGTATGATTCGCTGACATCACTTTTGATGGAAACTTCCCCTTTGCTGTTGATGCTGAAAAGACCCGCGTCAAATAGCTTGTGAAGATCTGCCCGAAGAAGAATCCCGTTCTCAATGACCTCAGCACCTCCGTCCTTTGCCGGAATTATGTGCGCAGCCTCAAGCGCCGCCACTGTCTGTTCGCCCGTGAGTACGCAGCACTCATCAACTGCAATTAAAGCGCTTCGAAATATCGCTTGCTTACGCTGAATCCTAGAAACGGTTTCTCGCTGGCGCTCAGCAACCAGTGGGATATCTACTCTTTCCCACGTTGCAGTACCCCTATTTTCTTCTCCTACGTCCCATACGAATGCGACCTTACCAGCCGACTGTCCCGGTGACAGGCGCACAGTTGTATGACCAAAATGAATTTCTTCGGGAACTAGATGCTGATTGTTTTGCTGCTTATAGGCAACGATGATTTCAATTGACCCATCTCTGTAGCGGTTTATCTCGGATTCTGTGTAGTACTTCACCCATTGCTGACATGACCCCCACCACTCTATGGTGTTGGTAATTGCCTGAACATTCTCAAGATTATCTAAATCGATCTCAATGTATTCATCTGAGTATTCCCAAGAAATTCGTATGCCGTTCGTGATCATGTGAACTCCGACGATCAAACTGACGTGAGTGATTCTTTATTGAGCGTTTAACCGTGATGTCGGCATCAAGAGTAAAGCCGATTTCGGTATTGAACTGTATCTGGCGTATTTCAAAAGGTCAACCTTGAAATGTAATCCGGGGAGCAGGCGTAAGGGTGGGCAAACGGCTCTATCGTTTGCCCACGCGGAACCTTAGTCTTCTTCATTCTGCGGAAGGCCCAAGCCAAGCCGCCGCTCACATCTCGCCAAAGATATGGGCGATTTTGCTGATTTCCCCCTGTGCGCCTTCGACCATGGACGGAGCGGCGACGAGCTTGGCGGCAAGGATTAGGGCGGGGGCTTTGGGCGGGTAGTCGCTCATGGCTCGGATTGGCTAACCAGCGGAATCGGTTCGCGCCCGTGGCGTCTGTAAATGTTGAAATCGCTATCCAGGGTCAACACCAAACCTTGCGGATGCAATTCGGCCATGCGCACTAGGCAAGCATCGGCCAACGACATCGGGACATTTCTATATTGCTGGGTCAGGTGCAGAATTCGCGGTGCTTCATCCGCCAGAACGAAATCGACACGCAGAGCTTGCCCCGATAGTAACTCCAGCAGGCAGTCCGCATTCTGGCTTCCACCGAAGCGGCCAAGCAGAAACGCAGCCTCAGTCAATACCGGTTCGCAAGTCCAGAATGGCGGCTGAAACCGTTTGAACTGCTCGACTGCCCAGGCATGGTGATAGTCTGCTTTGCAGAGGTAGGCCACCAAGGGGCCGGTATCCAGGATGATCCGCCTCATTCGCCAAAGCCTTCCATATATTTGGGGTTGGTCGATAAGTCGGATGGCCCGCCCTCGATGCAGCCGCAAAATGCCTTGGTGAGATCATAGAAAGAAAGCCGAGGGTCGCTCTCTGGGAATTGGTTTGGTTCGTCGGTCTTGCGGGCAATGAATTCATCTGTTTTGGACAGCATCCCTTGCATCGCGCCCCGCGCCCTTTGAACAGGCTCGCAAGGTTGGGGGTTCGCCCGCCGTTGCGCCAGAAATTCGACAAAATCCAATACTTCCAAGAGTTTTGGTTCGTCCAAGTTATGCAGGCGTTCGATGATTTCGTGTTCGATGACTGCGCTCATGGTTTTGTCTCGCTTGGGTTATCGGTGGATGTTGAGCCGATTTTAGCCGGTTTGTTGGCGGCGGAATACATTTGCCGGGTCAAAATCGGCGGGGACAGAGGGCAACCGGGATTTCAGCATTCCAAACCCCGGCATGGTGGTAGGGGTCGGTTCATTCAACACCCACAGTTCGATATGATCGCCGACCAAAGAGAAACCCAGCTTGCTACCTTTGGCTATGCCTAATTTATTGCGCAGTTCCCTGGGGATGGTGACTTGGCCTTTGGGGTTGACGGTGGTTGTTTCCATATCGGTTCCTAGCTTTTCATTGGTATAATTGGATAGTCACGAATCCAAGAACTCATCGGCTGGTTCCCCAGCTCGGCTTAAAAGCCATTGCTTTAAGGATTTTTCCGTTCGCCCTGAGCGAAATAAGCCATCCATGTCGGGCAACGTCTTTTTTGTTGCCCGGCATTTTCATGACATAACCACCCCGCCGCCGCCTTGCCCCCCCTTCTGCGCAAAAGACTCCCAGCCCCGCCGCTCACATCTCGCCAAAGATATGGGCGATTTTGCTGATTTCCCCCTGCGCGCCTTCGGCCATGGACGGGGCGGCGACGAGCTTGGCGGCGTCGGCGGCCAGCTTCATTTGGTTGGCGCGGGCCAAATTGGCGGTCAGCATGGCGAGGGTGGCGTCGCGCTCCTGCGCCGAGGGGATGGACTGGGCGCTGGCCAGGGCTTTCTTCGCCCATTCCTCGGCCATTTGCGCATAGCCGCCGTGGGCCAGGTAACGGGCCATTTCGCCACGGGCGATGGCCTGGTCTTGCGGGTTCAGCACTTGGCCTTGCGCGGCGACGGCCTTTTCCAGCGTGGCCGGCGCCAAGCCCGCCGTTTCCGGCTGGCCGCGCTGCAACAGGCCCACCAAGGCGGCGGCGCGCGCCTTGTGTTCGGGCGAGAGGATTTTGTCCACGCCTTTCATCGCGTCATACAGCCGACCGGCATAGGCCAAACCCAGCACCGCTTGGTAAACCTGCCGGTCTTTCGCCGGCCCCGCCAGGGCGGCGGCGGCCAACGCGGAATCCGCGTCGCCCGCGCTGACAAACGCATCGACCACCTCGGCCAACAGCCGCTCTTGGCCCGGCGCGTCCTTGATCTGGCCCAGGCCGCTTTGGGTTTCGCTGAGGATGGCCATCGCCACGGCGCGGTTGCCGCTTTCCGCGTAGGCGGCGGCCAGTTTGGCGTAGGCTCGCAACATCGCCCCCTTGTCGCTTAAAGAACGGGTGATGGTGTTGACGCGGCGGAAATTCACGTCGGCCAAAGCCTGCCGGCCGGTCTGCGCCTGGTAAGCGGCCACCCGCGCCAAGCCCAACGCGCTCTCGGCGGGGATGGGCAGGGCCAGCGCCAGCTTTTCCGCGTCTGCAAGCTGCTCCCGCACCCGGTCGTCAGCGCCCATGCGCCAAAAGCTCATCGCCAACAGGCCGTGCGACTCGATCCGCTCCATCGCGTCGGGCAGGCCGTTGATGTGGTTGAGCATCAGATTGTTGAGGTTTTCGCCGTCGGCAATATCTTTGACGCGGTGGAAATACTCGGCGAGATACCCTAATGTTTTGATTTTCAGGGTCGGGGAATTGATGAACTCCGCCACCCGGTAGGCTTTGGCCGGCTGCTGCGCGTCGGTCAGCTTAATGGATTGGCTGGCGAGGAAGTAATCCCACTCGCGGTCTTTTGCCAGATCCTGCCATAGCACTTTGGCGTCCACGCGGGCAATTTTCGGATCGCTGGGCATTGGTGGCGGCGCTACGGGCTTTCCGGGCGCACCGCCTTGGGCGGCAGAAGCCGCGCTTCCCGCTGCCCCGCCCGCCATGCTGACCTCCTGGTGCATGCTGCGGGTGCCGCGGTTGAATGCGAAAACCTGTTCCAAGGTATCTTGCTGCGGTGGAATCTGCGGGTTGTTGGCGGCCTGTTGCGCCTGCCCATTAGCCCCGCCGGCAGAATCGAGGCCGACCGCCCCATAATGTTGCGCCTGATAATAAAGCCCCACCCCGCCGCCGCCCATCCCTAAGCCCAACAGCCATAGGAAAGCCGCCGAACTCATCAGCCGCAAGCGCGAATTGAGGACTTTGGGCAGGCCAAGCTCCTTGCGCAATTCCTCCTCTATTTGCCGACGCCGCGCTTCCATCTCCTGCTGCTCGCTCAATGCCTGCGCCTGCTCTTCCTGCAATTTGTGCTGGTTCAGCAGCCTACGCTTGATTTTCTCGCGTTCCTCCTTAAGGGCGGCGACTTTGTCATACTTGCTGGGGATAATCCCACATTGCGGGCAGATCGTGGGCATATCAGCTTCGCTGGCCAATTTCTGCTTAAATTCGCAGGCCGGGCAGGTAAACGTGATTTGCTCTTTTGTCGCCTCCATCGGCGCCAGCTCCAGCTTACGCACGGTTTTGGTCGATGGACGATAATTGCAAACTCCGCCCAGCCGCAAAATCTCCCGCTGGTATTTGCGCGCATCGGCTATCGGAACCGCCTGCTTGACGACCGCGCTGATATTATTGTCGGCCAAATGCCTGATCTCATCGGCATTCGCGTCCAGCAATTCCGCAATGCCTAGTATTGCCGTTGCGCGCTCCTCCGGGCCGCTGAGATTCACGCCAAGGAAAATGACATCTTGCAAGTCTGCCATAGGAGTAATTGCTCTCTGGGTAATTATGTAGTTTTAATTAGGGTGTTGGACGCTCTGCCGGCAAACTCCCCCGCTCGTCCGCCCACCTTAGGCTTAAGCATTATCAACAAATCGACTGCGGGGGCAAGCTGGGCCGGGTGAAAATGGATGTTGCCGACAGGCGACAGCCGCCGTTCACACCAAGCGCCCGGCCTCCAGCCGGATGCTGCGCCCGCAGCGCCCGGCCAAGGCCGGGTCGTGCGTCACCAGCACTAGCGTCGTGGCCCTTTCGCGGTTCAGTTCAAACAGCAGGTCGATGACATGCGCCCCGGTGCGGCTGTCGAGGTTGCCGGTCGGCTCGTCGGCGAACAGGATGGCCGGACGGGTGACGAAGGCGCGGGCCAAGGCGACGCGCTGCTGTTCGCCGCCGGAAAGCTGGTTGGGGTAATGCTTCAAACGTCGGCCCAACTCCACCCGTTCCAGCATCGTCTGCGCCGGGGCGCGGGCGTCGCGGACGCCGAGCAGTTCCAACGGCAGCATGACATTCTCCAGCGCGGTCAAATTAGCCAGCAATTGGAACGACTGGAACACGAAGCCGACATGCTGGGCGCGTAGTAATGCGCGGCCGTCCTCGTCCAATGCGCCGAGCGCGGCGCCGGCCAGTTCGACGCCGCCGCTGGTCGGCAAGTCCAGCCCGGCCAGCAGGCCGAGCAGCGTGGACTTGCCCGAACCCGACGCGCCGACGATGGCCAAGGTCTCGCCGGGTTTGATCGCAAAGCTGACCGCTGTCAATATATCCAGCGCTCCGTCCACCGTGTCCACCCGTTTACCGAGGTTTTCCGCCGCTATGATTGGTCTTTCTTCACGCATCCGCCGTTTCCTGTTCATTGTTCTGCTGTTGGCCGCACCGGCCGAGGCCGGTGCGGCCGTCATCTTGGTGCTGGGCGATAGTATCAGCGCCAGCTACGGTTTAGACAACCCGGCGCAGGGCTGGGTGAACCTGCTGGCCCTCAAACTCAAGGCGGCGGGCAAGCCCTGGGAGGTCGCCAACGCCAGCATTTCCGGCGAAACCACGGCGGGCGGCTTAAGCCGGGTCGATGCGCTGCTGGCCCGCCACAAGCCCAGTCTGGTGTTGTTGGAACTCGGCGCCAACGACGGCCTGCGC
>JBJSYU010000438.1:0-6870 GCA_046089945.1 Candidatus Methylumidiphilus sp. | reverse complement strand
TTCAAGCTTGCCTTGAAAAAGTAGACAATGGCGAATATCAACCCGAGCTTAAAACCCTCCTATCGTTGAAATTCCAAAAATTTGAGAAAGTTCAACTTATTGCGAACTAAAGTATAATACTTTCACAGTCTCTGGAGCGTGGGAACGATCAATATTCTACTGGGCTGTAGCGCTATTCAATGGCATGCGATTTGATATCAATAAATTGTGAAAATAGCCGCTGATACCATTTGATTGTTGCTAAACCCGACTTATCATATCCCATTGACCGCATAAGTTCGTTATGGCAAATCGCGTCAAGTACACGTAAAGGTGGTGGCTCATCTGTTTCTATGAATAAACGCTCTTTATAGAATTTTGTATATTTTTGCTTTGTTTTTGTTTCCTCAGTATTCATGATTTCTTGCTCAAGATTTATGAAGCGGCGCTTCAGAGATTCATGGAGAACAGACTTTCTTGTTGTTCCTATGATTAGCTCTACAGTGGTTATTATGGTCACAAACAAAGAGCAGTACATTGATATTTTGTCTTGCCTGTTGGCTAGTAACAAAGAAAAAGCCGCTGAACTGCAAATCAATACAAGTACATTCGTAATTGTATTGCAGAAAGAATAGAAGGCTATCCTTTTCTGATGATAGCGAATGCTTCTGCGAACGCCAAATAAAAGCCTATGCCATTCTACTTCTAGTTCGGTACTCATTGATGGCTAAGATTTTTTGGGTGGTGGTGGTTGTAGCGTATCATTGACGGCTGGGACAAACTCAAACTTTCCAGAGCTTCTTCGACAAGCACCATTGTCTTCTCTATGAATATTCTTTGTTACATTGATAAAAATAAAATCTACGCACTCATCACCATTTATTCCTTTGTATTTATTTCTTGGTATAACGGTATATTCATCACCAGACTTGCTATCTTTATATGTTGTAGCCTTATTTAAGTTAAGTTCTAAGGCTTGTTGAATTTTAGGTTTATTTTCCTCATCAAGTTCTATGCCAGCCACAAGCCCCATCACAACACCAGCGGTAGCACCAGCAATAGCACCTTTTACAGCGCCATTAGACCCACCCGCCAAAGCCCCAATTGCTGCTCCAGTTCCTGCCCCAAAAAGACCGCCTACAAAAGCATATGTGGCTTCTTTTATTGAACAACCATTGCCAAATGCTATGCAAATAACAACTATCAGAGCTTTTGAAGTTTTCGTCATACAAGTTCCTGTGTTCTAAGCCCTGTAGGGCGGACGCAGCTTTATCGCGCCCGATATATTACCAGAATCGTCGGGCAACAAAAAGACGTTGCCCGCCCCGGCTTGTTGTGTGGCAATCGGCTAGTTTGCCATCCCTGGACGCTGGATTCCGGCTCCCGGCCGGAATGTAAGGAGATTTTTTCGGCATACGCCTTAAATAGCTGGGCAATCCTGTCAAGTTTTACTTTTTCAAGCCACACCTAAGGCGCGGATTTGCCCAACGTTGCGCCAGACGTATCGGGGTTTTCCGGTGCAACACTAGGAACCACCGTATGGTATGCCTCATTGAGCCAATCGTCCCCGCCCTCGGCGGGTTTCTCCCCGGCCTGCCAGCCGCCGCCTAAGGCTTTATATAAGGCCACGCGCTGGGCGGCTTGTTGGGATTGGGCTTGCACCAATTCGCGTTGGCTTTGGAATACGCCGCGTTCGGCGAGCAGCACGTCGAGATAGACGGATAGGCCGTTGCGCCAGCGTTCGCTGGCGAGGGTGAGGGCGAGTTGCTGCGCTTCGACCGATTGGTTCAGCGCGGCGATGCGGCGTTCCGCTTCGGCCAGGCCGGCGAGGGCGTCTTCGACTTCTTTGTAAGCCTGCAACACGGCGGCTTGGTAGCTGAGCAAGGCGCCGTCGTTTTGCGCTTCCTTGGCTTTAGATGTTGGCTTGTATCCGCCCCCAGTTGAACAGCGGCTTGGGCAGGGCGGCCATGAATTCGGCGTCGGCCAACGTCTGCCCCATCTCGCCCATCAGCAGCCCGGTGTCGCGGCGAATCCGCGCCGCCAGCCGTGCCACGCAACCCTGCCAAGATGAGACGGAAGAACGCCTGCTGCCCTGCCTAGCCGAATCCAGCAATGGCAAACTGGCCGGTCGCCACACAACACGATTCAGCGAAAGCCCGTCCCCTTTGACTGGGGCATCTTGACTGGCGCTGGCAGGCCATGTGGCATTTTTTAAGCTTTCTGACTGGCCAAAGCCCCCGGCGGCGGTTTGCTGACGGCGATGGCGGCGAGGTCGGGGGTGGCGAGGGGGTTTGCGGCGTTGGCTTGGGCGGTGGCTTGGTAGAAGCGGCTGGGGCCGTCTTCGGGGCTGGCTTCGGCCAAGGCTTGGAAGGCGGCGGCGGCGGCGGGCCAGTCGGCGGCTTGGAACGCGGCGAGCGCGGCGGCGAAGCGGGCGACGCGGGCCAACAATTCGGGGCTGGCGTCGGCGGCGGCGGCAAGCAGTTCGTGGACGATGACCGGGCGGGATTTGCCGGCCAGGATGAAGCGGCCCATCGGGCGGGTGATGAAGCGTTCGCTTAAGCCGGCGACGAGGGCGTCGGAGGCTAATATGCGGGTGCCTAGCAGTTTGTTCAGCCCTTCCAATCGGGCGGAAGTGTTGACGGTGTCGCCGACGGCGCGGTAGGCGCCGTGTTCTTTGCCGCCGACGAAGCCGACGCGCATTTCGCCGCAGTGCAGGCCCATGCGGATGGGCAGTTGGATGCGGTGCTGGGCTTGGAAAACATCGACGGCGCCGAGCATTTCCAGCGCGGCGCGCAGGGCGCCGACGCGGATGTCGGCCTTGGCGTCGGGGACGCTCCACACGGCCATCATGGCGTCGCCGGTCACGTCGGACACCCAGCCGCCGTTGCGGCGGACGGCGGGGAACAGGGTGGCGTAGTAGTCGTTCATCAGTTCGCCCAGTTCCATGGGCTTCATGGTTTCGGCCAGCGCGGTGTATTGGCCGGCGTCGGTGGCAAGGCAGACGCCGAAGCTGAGTTTGCTTTCCCATTCGGCGCCGTCGGCGTCGTCGCGGCGGGCGGCTTGTTCGGGGATGAAGCGGTTGATGACGGAGTGGATGTTGCGGTTTTCCCGTGTCCGCGTCAGGTAGTTGTTGAGCAGGCAGGCGATCACGCCTAAGGGCGCGAGCCAGAACAGGGGCAGGATCAGCGGTAGCCACAGCGCGTGTGTGCTAAACAGCCAACTGGCGCACACCGCATAGGCGGCGGTGGCGGCGGCGATGCTGGCGACGCCGACGCCTAGGCGCAGCAGGGACAGGCGGGCAATCAGCCCGCCCCAGGCCAGCAGCCAGGCCAATTGGCCGATGCGGCCAAAGGCGGGCTGGATGTCGTTTTGGCTGAGCAGGTTGGCGACGGCGGTGGCGGCGAGTTCCAGCGAGCTGACGCTGGAGAAGGGCGAAAAAAAGCGGTTTTCCGATTGGCCTGACGGGTAGTCTTCGGCAAAGCCGACAACGGCGATTTTGCCGCGCAGGTCTAGGCTTGCGCCCTCCCCTGCGGGCGCGAACAGACGGTGGTAGGGGATGCGGGCAATCGCCCCAGCCGGGCCGTAGTGGTTGAAGTAGCGGCTGTTGTCGCCGCCTAGCGATTGCGCAAGCGTATGCAGCGGCGCGTGTTTGGCGGGCGGCAGCGCTTGCGCGTTTAAACGGTCGAGAAGCCGGCTTTGGCTGGCGGGCTGTTGCGCAAATTGGCTGTCCAGCCCGCTGAAAAAGGCGGCGTGGTCGGCCAGCGCGGGCGGGCTGGCCGGGGCGTCTTCGCGCAGCATCTCCGCCAATTCGACGCTGAGGGTTTTCAGCGTGTACAGGCGCAGCAGGGTCAGCGGGAAGGTCGGGCGGTCGCTGTTTTCGCCGTAGCGGATCAAAAAGCGGTCGGTTTCTTCGCCTTGCGCCAGCAGAAACGGGACGGTCGCCAGCGCCGCCTGGGCCAAGGGCGGCGGCGGCTCTTCCAATGATTCGACGTAGGCTTCGCCTTGCAGGTGTTGCAGCTTGAGGTAGTTCGCCAGCACCACCGCGCCGGTCTGCCGCATCGCGGCGGCCATGGCCATGTCGTCTTGCGGCTGCGGCGCGCTGAAAAAGATGTTGAAGCCGATCAGTTCCGCCCCGGCCGCGTGCAGGCGGCGGATGGCTTCGGCATGCAGCCGGTGCGGCCATTGCTCGGCGTTGCCGGTGACGGACAGGCGGCTGGCCGATTCGCGGTCGATGCTAACGATGACCACTTCGGCGGGCGCGGGCTGCTCCCCCCGCAGCGCAAACAGCAGGCCCAGGCCGATTTTTTCTTCCAGCAGGCTGGCGTAGGGGGTCAGGCTTAAAAGCGCCGCGCCTAGGCCGAGGGCGATGCCTAACAGGTTTTGCGTTGGCCGTCCCTTGCCCTTGAACCATTTCATCAGTCGTGTCGCGCCGTTGTGGCCGGGGGAAGTGTTGGAGGGCGCAATGATAAGCTTGATTGCGCCCGCAATGAAGGCGCCCAAGCCAATTCCATCGGCAATTTGGTGAATAGTTCACAGAATTTTTTCGCCCCTGCTGCTAACGTTGCCGCAAAACATGCGCGGCAGCGCCAACCCCGCGCCGCTTCCCTAAATTGCGACTTTTGGCCTTAGCGGGTGAAACCATGAACACATCCTTGTCCAGAGATGAGGATTACACGCTGGTCACGTTGTGTCCCAGCTATGAAAACGTCCACGCTTTGCTAGCGGAAATCCATGTGTACGTTTTCGGCCAGGATGGCAAGCTGATTGGTAGCCAGCCCGTGCGGCGGGAAAAAGTGTCCATCGCTTTGAATGATGGCGCATTGCAGGGCGTGACCATCGTCCTCGCCCCGCCGCTGGAAAACGCCTCCGGCGAAGCGCTGACCCTATGCGCCGCACGGGGCCATCCGATCTTTGAGGCCGAAATGCGCTTCGACGACGCGCAGGCAAGCTATGCGCTTCCGCCTGTGCCGGAGGCGGTCTGGCGCTGGTGGCTGGTGCATAGCCTTTGGAACAATGTCCGCGAAATATCCCGGAAAAAAACCGGCCTGCTCGGCTGGTAGGCGCAAACGCCTAGATTTCTTGCAAATCCCGCCACGATGCTTTAGTTTACCCCCATCCAAAAAAGGCTGGGGGGTGCCTGGGCGCAAGCCTAGGCTGAGAGACACCCTTCGAACCTGATCCGGTTAACCCCGGCGTAGGAAAGCCGCCTCGACTCTCACCGAGAACCGAAGGCTTTGAAGCAGTGTCTGATTCGCGCCCCCTTTTTCCCACGTTAAACCAAGAAAAAAGGAGAACGCGATGAGCGCCGTTCCAAAACACATCCTCCACGAGGCGGTCACCGCCAAAAAAGCCTCCATCAAGCCTTTTGCCGCGTCGGAGAAGGTCTACGTCGAAGGCTCCACCCCGGACATCCGCGTTCCCCTGCGCAAAGTCTCGCAATCCGACACCCCGGCCAGCTTCGGCGCCGAAAAAAATCCGCCGATCTACGTCTACGACACCTCCGGCCCCTACACCGACCCCGCCGTTTCCATCGACCTAAGGCACGGCCTGCCCGCGCTGCGCGAGGCTTGGATCGAAGCCCGTGGCGACACCGAACGCCTAGCCGGCCCCAGTTCCAGCTACGGCCACGAACGCCAGCACGACCCCAAGCTGGCCGACCTGCGCTTTGAACACATCCGCAGCCCGCGCAAAGCCAAAGCCGGGGCCAACGTCAGCCAGATGCACTATGCCAGAAAAGGCATCATCACCCCGGAAATGGAATACATCGCCATCCGCGAAAACCAAAAGCTCGACGCCATCAGCGAGCAATACAAATTCCAGCACCCCGGCGAATCCTTCGGCGCGGCCATCCCGAAAATCATCACCCCCGAATTTGTCCGCGACGAAGTGGCCCGTGGCCGCGCCATCATACCCAACAACATCAACCACCCCGAATCCGAGCCGATGATTATCGGCCGCAATTTCCTGGTCAAGATCAACTGCAACCTCGGCAACTCCGCTGTGACCTCTTCCATTGAAGAGGAAGTCGAAAAAATGCTGTGGTCGATCCGCTGGGGCGGCGACACGGTGATGGATTTGTCCACCGGCAAAAACATTCACGAAACCCGCGAATGGATTATTAGAAACTCGCCGGTGCCGATTGGCACCGTGCCGATATACCAAGCCCTAGAAAAGGTCAACGGCAAAGCCGAAGACCTGACATGGGACATCTTCCGCGACACGCTGATCGAACAAGCCGAGCAAGGCGTAGACTATTTCACCATCCATGCCGGTGTACGTCTGGCCCATATTCCGCTGTCCGCCAAGCGCGTCACCGGCATTGTGTCACGCGGCGGCTCCCTCATGGCTAAATGGTGTTTGGCGCCCCACAACGAAAGCTTCCTCTATACCCATTTCGAGGATATCTGCGAAATCATGAAAGCGTATGACGTGGCCTTCTCTTTAGGTGACGGCCTGCGCCCCGGTTCAATTGCCGACGCCAACGACGCGGCCCAATTCGCCGAATTGCATACCTTGGGCGAATTGACCAAAATCGCCTGGAAGCACGACGTGCAAACCATGATCGAAGGCCCCGGCCATGTGCCGATGCACATGATTAAGGCCAATATGGAAGAGCAGCTAAAACACTGCGACGAAGCCCCCTTCTATACCCTAGGGCCATTGACCACCGACATCGCCCCCGGTTATGACCACATCACCTCCGCCATCGGCGCGGCGATGATCGGCTGGTATGGCACCGCCATGCTGTGCTATGTCACCCCGAAAGAACATTTAGGTTTGCCGAACAAGCAAGACGTGCGCGACGGCATCATTGCCTACAAAATCGCCGCCCACGCCGCCGATTTAGCGAAAGGCCACCCCGGCGCACAAGCCCGCGACAATGCCCTGTCC
>JBJSYU010000437.1:0-6977 GCA_046089945.1 Candidatus Methylumidiphilus sp. | reverse complement strand
CAAATCAACCGCGTGGGCAACCCACGCGCCAAAGGGCAGGTCGAGGGGTTCCACAACATCATCGAACGCCAATTCGAGAGCGCATTGAAGCTGATGCCGATGCGCTCGCTGGATGAGTTGAACGCGGCGGCGCGGCGCTGGAACGTGTGGTTCAACGCCACCAAGCTCCACTCGCGCCACGGCAAAACCCGCAACGCGGTTTGGTTGACGATCCACGAAGACAAGCTGCGCATCCCGCCGCCGGCGGACATTTGCCGGGAGTTGTGCCGCACGGCGCCGGAGGAGCGGCAGGTGCGCCCCGATGTGGCGGTGTCGTTTGGCGGCGCATTTTACGATGTGCGGCATGTGCCAGACCTCAATGTCGGCCAAAAGGTGTTGGTCTGCACCAACCCCTGGCGACCGGACACTGTCCAGGTCATCGCGCTCGACAGCGACGGCAACGAGGTCTACCACGTCTGCGAGCGCAAATTGATGGATGAGAACGGATTTTACGAGGATGCCGTGGTGATTGGCGAACGCTATCGCGCACCGAAAGACACCCCGGCCGTGAAGGCGGGCAAACGCCTGGAGGTGCTGGCGACCGGACAAGACACCGAGGAGGGCCAGAAAAAAGCCCGCAAGGCGGCGGTGGTGCCCTTCGGCGGGCGCATCGACCCAATGAAGCACCAGGACGCTGCGCAGGTGCCAACCTGCCTGCCGAAACGCGGCACTGAGATGTCCGCCCCCAAGCCCCGCGTTGAACTGCCCAAGCTGCCAACGACGGAATTGGCTGCGCGGCTCATGAAGGCCATGGGCAAAGCATGGAAGCCCGAATTTTTCCCGCGCCTCAGGGAATGGTTTCCCGGCGGCGCGGCGGAAGACGAGATTCCCGACATTGCCGAAAGGCTATTGCGCGGGGAAGAGCACCGGGCGCATACCGCGCTCCGGGTTGTGAAGTAGTTGGAGATAACCATGATTCAGAAGTTGCAAGATATTAACGCGCCATCCGCAACTGCGGGCGCAAGGGCTAAAGCCGGGGTTGGCTTTCTTGTATCTATATTCGGCTCCGAGGTGGCAATCATCGCGCCGGATATTGAAACCTTAGAACTTGCGTTTGAGCGTTTGATGCCAGCCAGCCAGACCTTGGATGTGGGTAAATGCAGCCAGGTCATCATGACCCAAAGGATTGAATAATGATTGGCATATCAGCAGCACAAGCCGCTTGGCTAAACGGCTACCACATCCGCAGTCAATCCTGCGGCCTGCCAGCCGTCAACCCGTACCCCGTCCAGACCGTCGAGCATGGCGAATGGGCGGACGGCTGGGCGGAGGCCGACCGCGAGATTGACCTGAACTTTAACCGCGAGGTGGACATCCGCCAGGGCCAGCAAGGGGGCGCCCATGTGTAGGCCGGCAACACCGCCGCGTTTGACGATGGCTGTTTGGTGGCATCTGTTCGGCCGGCATAAATTCCGCCCGCACAGCGGCCCCGTTCATGCCCCCGGCCACATCCGCAGCCGGCAAAACACGCAGGCTCGGCATTGGCCCCTGGCGCAATGGTTTGTCGTCTTCGGCCAGGGCCGTTTCCGCCCGCAGCGGGACGACTGACATGCTGGCGGACATTCTCAATCGGCATCGCATCGCCGCCAGTGATCTGGGGCGAGCCATCACGCAGACGGGCGGGCGGCGGGCGGGACATAGCTTGAGCGGCGCGGCGATGTCCGCCCTGCTCAATCGAGGCGAATATCCGAAATCAACCCCACGCGAGGAGGTGGACAAGCAAATCAAGGTGTTTTTGACGGGCCGGGGCATTTCCCCGGACGAACTAGAGGGGCTGGGGGAGACGGGTGCCACCGTCGCCGCCCAGCGGATGAAACCAGGGGCCGGTAAACCGGCCCCCGAACCTGACGAGGTCAGAACCATGTTACCGCAATCGACCATTACAAACAAAACGGCGCGGAAGAAATTCAAGCTGCGCGCCGAACCCTTCCCGGATTTCCCGCCATTGGACGGCCTGTACCTGAATGATGCCATGCGCTCGGCGATTGAGGCTTACGCCGAGGCGGCAGAATACAAGGCGTTGCGCTGCATCGTCGGCGAATCGGGAAGCGGCAAGACCACGATCAAGCGCTACTGCGTCAACACGCAGGGCGATGTTGAAGTCGTTGACGTGCTGGTCACGACGATGTCCGAGTCCGAAGGCCGGGGCGGGAAGATGCTCAAATCCCGCGACATCCACGCCGCCATCATCCGACACTTCAAAGGCGAGGATGCGTCTGTGCCGTCCGACCCGACCCGGCTGCAACTGCTCACGCGGCGGCTGCTGCGCGATTCGGCCAAGGCGGTGCTGCTGCAAATCGACGAGGCCCACGACCTCAACGCGCACACCCTGGCGCACCTTAAGCGGTTGCGCGAAATGGCCGACGGGCGGCTGGCCGTGGTGCTGTTCGGCCAGCCGAAACTGGCCGACAAACTCAATCCGCGCTTGACGCCCGACATTAAAGAGGCTGGCCAGCGCTTCCCGATTGAATGGCTGTTGCCGCTGGATGATGAGGTGATCCGGCAGTGGTACGCGGATAAACCGGAAAATCGCGGCGTGATGCATTGCACCGAGATCGATGCATATTTGGATTCCCGCCTGAAGCAGGTTGGCGCATCGTTCGGCGCGGTGTTTGAGGTCGGCGCCGAGCAGGCGATTGCCGAGCAGCTTTCCCGCCGAACCAACAGCGGCTTGATCGTCGAGACCTATCCGCTGGCGGTGGGCAACCTCGCCGCCGCCGCGATGAACCTTGCCGCGAACATGGGCGCCGACCTCGTCAGCGCCTCAATCGTCGCCATCGCGGCGCGGGGGGTGTGAGATGAAAAACCACCTGCCTAAACGGCGCGGGCCGCACACCAACTTGGCACACCTCAACCGGAGACCCTCATGAGCAAAAAACTCAACCATTGGCCGAAGGGCCGCGCCAGCGGCGACAGCATCGCAACGCTGCAAAACATCCTTGACGACCTGCGTCGATTTTTCGCCTTGCGCAAAACAGGCAGCGTCAAGGTGCTGCACATCAACATCGACACGAAGCAGTTCAAGCCGTTGATCACGGTCGCCTACAAGCGCGCGTTCGCACGGTATGACAACCTGATTGATTTGGGCACCGGCCGAAACGGCGAAATGTGGCAAGGCGTGGCGCTGCACGGCTACAACGTGCGCTGGGCCATTCCGGCTCAACCGCAGCCAGCGCATGCCCAGACGCCATCCTGCGCGCCAGCGCTGCGTGGCGAGGTTCCACCGGATATCGTGCCGCAGCTTATCGCGCAACGGCCGGCCAATGACGACCGAGCCAAAGGGCGGACTGAAAAAAAGTTACGCCTATTTCCCGTTGGCATTTCCGTCGTATTCAACGGCACAGACCTGGAGCAGTCGCTGCGCAACGTCGCCGGCTGGCGCCATACCTTTCAAACTACCCCAAATTGAGGAAACCCCATGGCCACAGCCATTTTGAAAATGATCGACACCCCCGATGGCCGCGTCGCCATCTCGTTGGAAACCGAACAGCCCGGCAACCGCCCCAGCCGCGCCACCGAATATGCCAACAACCTGCACACGCTGTTGCTCGAAGGCGGCATGGACGGCGAACCCAGGCCGGAAGCGGAGCCGCCCCAGCCAAAAGTTGGGAGCCTAGCGTGGTTCTTGGCGATGGCCGGCTATGGCATCGGGAGGGACGAAGCATGAGCCTGAAGCAAACCGTGCTGAACCCGCTGAAAAAGCTCATCGACGCGGTGCTGGTCGATGGCCTGCCGGAAAAACCGGCCCACGTTGACCCGGCCGAAGCCCTCTCGGCCCTGGGCCATTTCATCATCCCGGCGACGCCGGAGCCTGATCCGGGCTATGTGATCCTCCGCGATGGCCGACAAAAGCCGATCAGCGAGTTGACGGATTTCGAGCGGCGGCGCGAGGAAAAACTGCAAGTGCTGGCGGCAGATGGCATTGACCTGTATTTGCGGCTGGCCGACTGGGCTGCGCGGTTCGATGACGACTTTGATGAGATGGACGCCGAGTCCGGCCCCCGCGTCGCAAAAAATGCCAGGGAAAGCGGCAAGCAATCGGTCAGCCGAGCGCTGATTGATGGCTCGGTCAAGTTGGAGCGCAAGCGCGCCGACATGGTGGGCTACGACGACGACAAAATGCTGGCCGCAAAGGAGATCGTGGATCAGTGCATCAAGCGCTTTTCGGGCGGCGAGGAAGATACGGAACTCGCACAAATCGCCAAAATCGCATTCACCAAGAACGACCTGGGGCAGTACTCGCGCCAGGGCATGATGACCCTGTTGCGAGTGCAGTCGCAGGATGCCGAATGGCTGGACGCGATGGCGCTCATCAAGAAGGCGGAAAAGAAGGATGGCGTGGCTGCGTACAAGTTGATTTCCATCCGCGACAAATACGGCAAGTGGCATCCGCTGCCGCTGAACATCGCCGCCGTCCGCCCCTGCCGGAGGCCCGCCCATGTTGCCTGAACCCTCCCCGGATGAGATCGAACGAGCGCAGGTCATGAGCTTGCGCCGCCTTGGCCTGTTGGCGTCGGAAATTGCATTGCGGCTCGACATGTCGCTGCACCAAGTTAAAAAGCACCTGGCCAATGGGCCGCGCCGGTTTCAGCGCAGCACCGGGGTGTCCGGGCCGGTGACTGCCAAACAGCAGCATGGGACGTTTTGACATGGCAACGCAAAAAATCCAAGGCGAGCGCGACGAGCAGGCCCGGCTGGTCAAACTGGCCCATGTCGGCCGGGGTGACCTTGTCAAGCAGGGCAAATTCCCCAAACCCAAACAAGGCGGCAAAGCGGCTTGGCAGATGCTTTGCCAAGCCGCGACCGAATCAAGCCTCGGCGCCGGGGATGGCAAATCATCGACTGCCGACATGTCGGTTGATCAATTGCAGAAGGTCATGCGGATTCTGCGCGACAAGGGATTCAAGCCGCGCCATGTCGGCGCCAACGGCAAGTTGGGCCGCGCCATCGCCACCGGCGCGGAGGCGTCCAAGCTCCGCGCCATTTGGCTGGAAATGGCGCAATTGGGCATCGTGCGCGATCCATCCGAGTCGGCGCTGTGTTCCTGGGCATCAAACAATCGTTCGCCCAGCGTCACGGCCTCGCTGGAAATGATGGAAGGCTTGAACCTGTGGCAAGCCATCGAACGGCTAAAAAAAATGCGGACGCGGGAAATGCTCAAAGGGCAGTTGTTTTGCCCAGAATGCGGGCAAGTCGTACCCGACAAGCTGTTTGCGCCATTCCTACGCAAATATGGCGAAGTGGGCTGTCCCTCGCACGGCACACTGGTGCCGTTCCAGTGGAGAAAGGCCAGTGCCAGTCCGGCCCAGCCTTGAGTCATTGAGTTGGTGGATGCTGCCACAGCAGATCCGCGACATCGCCGATGTTTGCGGGAGGGACGTGGCAGCAGCTTTGCTGGAGCATTTCAATGGCCGGCGCATCCGCGTCGCCGACCTGTCACGGCTGGACGACTCCAACCCGGTGGCACAGGCCATCGGGTTGGAGGCGGCGGAGCGGCTCTCTAAGCAATACGGCGGGGAATTTTTGTACATTCCCCGCGCATTCCACGCGCTGCTGAAACTGCGCAACGATGCGATCTGCCAGCGCCGGCTGGACAATCCGCTGATCGGCACCGTGGATTTTGTCAATCGGGTTGCTGCCGAGGAAGGTCTGTCCGACCGGCAGGTGTACAAAATCATCGGCTCGGTTAAAATGCCGTGCGACCCGCGCCAACCTTCTTTGTTTTAGGATAAGCGCTGAACCTGTTCAGCGCGAATCCGCCCTCGCCAAACCGCATACTCCACAACGCCCGATCCGGGCGTTTTTGTTTTTCCCCTGGAGCATTTATGCGGAAAACCGTTTTTGCCATTATCGCTGTAGGCGCCGCGCTCTGCTGGTCGCTGGCATCGATGGCAGCCCCTCCCCAGGCATCCATGCCTGACATCGCAACCTTGTTCAATCCCATGCAACCACAGGCAGCGCCCGCCACTGCGCAGGCGTTGCCGATGCTCGATATCCGCAGGTCGTCGGAGGGCCTGCCCATCGACATTGCATTAGCCACGGGCAGCGGCAGCGTCACGGCTATCCCTGCCGCAATGAGCATGGCGTCTACCAACACGCAATCCACCGGCACGTTTGACCCAATAGACCCTGGCCGTCACGCCGGCTAAACATCCGAACGCATCCACGATTGCAACATGGCCTCCGCTCAGCGGAGGCCATTGAGGAGATTTATGAGCAGCCGCCGCTTTGCCTTTTACCTATCGCTGGCCGCGCTACCGCTGATAGCGATAGTGGCGTTATCCCCCTCGTCTCCCATTTTTGCCGAATTTTTAGACGCCCTCGCAGACAAGCTTGATGCGCTCAGGGCTGCGGTTGCGGCCTTTGCCGCGCTGTTGTCCGAGATCATCGCTGCTGCGGCTGTTCTGGCTGCTGTATTGCCGAAGCCGTCGCCCGATAGCCCCGCTGCGCTCCCTCGGCACCTGCTTGATTTGGCCGCGCTGAACGTCGGCCATGCCAAAAACAAGGATGCGCCGTGACCTTCGCGTTGATCGAACCGCTTGATGACGTGAACGACACAGGCGACCTTGCCGCCCATCATGCCGAACTAGCCTCCGCCGTGGCGCTGCGCATCCAACTCGGCGCGGCAGACCAGGCTGAACACGGGCCGCAATGGCGTGACGAAAATGGCGAGGTGATCTGTGTTGACTGCGAGATGCGAATCAACCCGCTGCGGCTGTCCGCCATGCCACAGGCCACGCGCTGCGTCTATTGCCAGTCCCGGCATGACGGCACGGCCATCGACCGGAGCGCTGTGTGATGGACTATCAGGCATGGGGGTTTTGGCTGTCCGTTGCCAGTTTTGCTCTTTCGGTGGGTGCCATGATTGTTGCCGTGGTTATCTGGTTTGCCCGCCGCAACGGCGCCACCACCGACGCCATTGATCGCGTCGAAAAAAA
>JBJSYU010000436.1:0-3767 GCA_046089945.1 Candidatus Methylumidiphilus sp. | reverse complement strand
CGGCGTCCAGCCCGAACGCCTCCTGCACCGCCGCCGGCGCCAGATAGCGCCCCAGCGACCAGAGGATTTCATTTTCGCTTTTTTCCTGCGAAATCACTTGGGGCGGCGCGATGTAGTCGGACACCAGCGCCGCCTCGCCCGCCGCCACCTGCCAATAAAACTCGCCGGCCACATAGCTGACTTCAGCGGTGGCGCTGCTGAAATGGCGGTACAGCATGCCGTCGAACAGCAGCGCCTCGCGTCCGGCTTTGTCCCGCGCCGCCGTCGGATTGCTCGCCAAAGGCTGCACCCAGTTCCAATGGCCGTCGGACTCGGTGAGCCAGCGGAAGCCTAGGCGGGGGTTGTGCAGCAGGTATTCGCGCCAAGCGTAGCGCGTAGGCCCGGCCAAGCCGCGCACCAGAAAGCCGATGACGCGGAACTTCTCGGCTTCAAAAACCCCTTCGCGGCCCAGCGCGATGGCCGGTTTGACGGTCGTCCGGGCGGCAAAGCGCGAGAGGATTTTCAACTGCGGGTCGGCGGCATCGAGGATGGCGTGGCAACTGCCGCAGGCGACGCTTTTCACGCCCGGCGTGGTGACGGCGATGGGCGCGCCGCAGGATGAACAACGCAGCGCCTGCGCCTGCGCTTGGCCCGGCGCTGCGGACTGGCGCAGGCCCGCCAGCCGCAAGTCGGCAAACGCCACCGACTCGCCGAGGAACAGCAGCGGCGGGGCTTCGCTGTAGTCTATCGTCGCAAACGCGGCGCCGCTGCGCAGATCGACCGAGGCGGCGGGAAAGCCGGCGCCGACGCGGAACGGCAACTCGCCCTCGCCGGCCACGCAATGGCCTTCCTCCAAATCGGTGACGGTGAAACGATGGCCGCTGAGCGTGAGTTGCGCACCGGGCTTTAACGTGCCGTGCGGCGGCAGAGGTTCCTGCGGCGGGGTCAAAAAGCTGACCGTGCATTGCCCGGACGCCTCGCCCAGCCAACCGGCCCGGCCGTTGTCGAACAGCAAATGCCATTCGTTCCACAGCCCTTGCCGATAGCGCAATTGGATGCGGCCAACGACGGTGAAGCCTTGCTTGCGCCAATGGCCGGTGGCGCCAAGCTGGATCAAGGTCGGATCGTCCATCAACTCGGCCATGCGGCCTAAGTTTTCCAGCCCGGCATCCGTCCTGACCAGAGTCGAGCGGCAATAGCCGCACACCGCCATCACCGAGGCGGGGACGCGGAATTCCACGTCGGCGCCGCAGGAGGGGCAATGCGCGGTTTTCATGTGCGCAGCCCTAAGCCAGCTTTTTAAGCAGATCGGCCTTTTTCGCCTCAAACTCCTCGGCCGACAAAATGCCCTTGGTCATCAGCCCGTGCAGTTTTTCCAAGGTCGCCATCACCTCGTCGGCGGACTGCGCCGGCGCGGCAGCGGACGGTTGCGGCGCAGCGGCGGCCGGGTTCATCGCCTGCGCAAACACTTGGCCGATGCCCATCCCCGCGCCCAGGCCCGCCCCGGCACCGGCCAGCCCGCCCTCGTTCTGCGCCGCCAACGGGATGCTGTTGGCGACTTGGTATTGCGTGTAGCGGCCCATGTCGCCCAGCACATTCATGCTGATGCGGGTGTCCAGCACTTTTTGCAATTCCTCCGGCAGCGAGACGTTTTGCACCACCAACGTGTCCAAGGCCAGCCCGTAGCTGTCGAACACCGGCAGCAGCTTTTGCCTCAGCGCCGCGCCGAACTCCTCCTGGTTGCCGGCCATGTCGATGAACGACACGCCGGACTGGCCGAACAAATCGCTGATCGCGCCGACCAGGGTGCCGCGCAACTGCCCTTCCATGTCCTCCGTGGTGAAGGTTTCGCGGGTGCCGCTGACATTCAGGTAAAACTTTTTCGGGTCGGCCAGATGGTAGGAATAATTGCCGAAGGCGCGCAAGCGCACGATGCCGAACTCCTGGTCGCGGATCGTCACCGGGTTGGAGGTGCCCCATTTGCGGTCTAGCTGCTGGCGGGTGCTGAAGAAATACACGTCCGACTTGAAGGGCGAGGCGAACAGCTTGTCCCAGTTTTTCAGGTTGGTCAGCAGCGGCAGGTTTTCCGTCTCCAGCGTGTGCAGCCCCGGCCCGAACACGTCGGCGACCTGCCCCTCGTCCACGAACAGCGCCAACTGCGACTCGCGCACCGTCAGCTTCGCGCCGTTTTGGATTTCAAAGTCGCGGAACGGGAAGCGGTAGGCCAACACGCCGTCCGCCGCCTCCGTCCATTGGATGACGTCGATGAATTGCTTTTTCAGAAAGTCCATAAGTGCCATGAGTGTCTCCGGTCGGTGGGTGGATGGGTTGGGGGTTATCCTAACAAATCCCGGACGCGCTTTGCACAGGCCGTCCGTGCTAACTGGCTAATGTGGCGCGGGGCGATTGCTGGGCGGACGTAGCGCCGGCATCCCTCCCGGCCAAAATCTGTAATGCGTCAAACGTCGGCAAGGATGCCGACGCCACGTCGATCAGCAAACCTGCGTCCCTTGACGCAAGACTAAACAAGCCCGATGCGACAAAGACGGCCTTGCCTGCGAAGCGAAAAAATCGGCGGCCGGAACCCATCTCGCTAAGCGGCGGGCTGGCAACGCGGCAAGCGGGCAGGCGTTTGCCGATCTGCCCCGCCGCAACGGGCGGCGGCACGGCCCCGTGCAGGCATTAAGCCGGCCTCGTGGGAGCCGCGCCCTCGCGGCGATTGGATCAAGGCGCGGAAGTCTCCCTCTGCTGTTTGCCCAGTCGCCACGAGGGCGTGGCTTCCACTGCCCTTGATGATCCCGTGCGCGTTGCCACTATACTGGCGGCGCACCAGTTCAATCTCGAAGGAATGGCGCTTGTCGAGGACGCTGTCGTCGAATATGATGCAGGCGTTCTTAGTGTATCGGATGGCATCCTTCGCCGCCAGCCAAACGACTGACGGCGGCACCTTGTCCTCCCGAAGGTATCGGTTTATCGCGTCGTGCGAAAAGTATTTATGGTAGTCGGCCAAGTAAGTCTGCGTGTAGTTTATCTGCGTTGACAGAAGAAACTGGCAATAGTCTCGGCGAGTAGGCTTCATGGTGGTCTTTCGATGGCTTCCAATAGTGCGCTATTATACTGCAACTTCAAGTATATTTATATAGTCAATATAAATATTTTGCGTAAGTCCTATAATATTTAATTTGCACAGAAACTTACAAACGCTTAACTTAACAGTATTGGGGCGTATATTCCGGCTAATAATCCATCATAACGCTTTTCCACCGCTGCCTTGACGGTCGCGGCGGTGATGCCGGTGATGATATTGTCGGGCTGGTCGATCCAGCCGATGGCATCGTGTGGGCCTAGGCTGACAAGGTATCCTTGCTCGCGGTAATCATAAGTTTGCATAGGTTTTCCCAAGCGGTTAGCGAGGATATTACCGGCTGCTGTTTGGCCTTTGCGTAGCGCGACTTGCGCGGAACGCGTGTTGGCGCCTGGGCCGTCAAAGCGTGCGCAATCGCCTGCGGCAAATAGGCTATCCAGAGTATCACCGCCGCTTTTTATTTGACCATAAATGTTGGTTTCCAGCGCCATCGGGCTGGGTTTGACGCCTAGGCATAGCAGCGTCAAATCCGACGGCAAGCGGTATTCACCGCCGCCGTCGCGCCCGCGCAATACGATATCGCCGCCGTCTTGGCGGACAAACGCGGTGCGCGGTAGATAGCGTATGCCGGCTGCACCCACGCGGCGCTGGGCGTAGTGGTGGAAAGCGGCGGGAAACTGCGCCAGCATCTCGGCTTCATAAT
>JBJSYU010000435.1:0-9120 GCA_046089945.1 Candidatus Methylumidiphilus sp. | reverse complement strand
CAGCGAGTCGCGCAGCTCGGCTTGGCCTAGGGGGATGATTTTCAGTTGTTGCAACAATGCCGGATTGGCGTTGACCGAGCGCGGCGGCGCTTCGGCCAGCGCCAGCGCCGGCCACAGGCACAGCAACACAAGCAAGCGGGGCGGGTTCATAAACGGTCTTCCTGTAAGTCGGTGGCGCGCAAACGCTCCAAGTCGATCAAAGCGGCTTGGCGGTCGAAGCGGGCGTTCAAATAGTCGTTGCGCACGCTGCGGTAGGTGCGCTGGGCGTCGAGGAAATCGAGGATGCTGCGCTCGCCCAGCCGGTAGCCGGCCGCGGCGACGTTCAACGCGCTTTCCGCCTGCTTGAGCAGGCCGGACTCGAAGGTGTCCACTTGGCGCTGGGCGATGCGGTAACGGTTCCACGCGCTTTCCAGCTCGCGCAGCACGGCCAATTCCTGTTGTAGGGCGGCGGCCTCGGCTTGGTTGAGTTCCGCCGCCGCCTCGCGGATCGGCCCTTGCCGCTGGTTCCACACCGGCAGCGGGATGGACACGCCGACCTGCCATTGCTCCAAGCCGGGGTCGCGCTGTGTGCCCAGTTTCAGCGTCGGCGTCGGGTAGCGCAGATCCTCTTCATAGCCGAGCTTGGCCCGCGCCTTGACGATATCGGCGTGGGTTTGCCGCAGCGCAGGCTGGCGGGCCAGCACTTCCTCGCGCAGCGCCTCAATCGCCGGCAGTGGTTTGCTGGCCGGCAGGTCGCCGGACACATCGAACGGATACGGCAAGGCCGCGCCAAACAGCGCATGCAGCGCGGACTTGGCGTCTTCCACGCGCACCATCGCGCTTTCGCGCAATTTCACCGCGTTCAGCCATTCGGCCATGGCTTTGACTTCTTCGTAACGCGGCGCTTCGCCGACTTCCACTTTCAACTGCACCTTGTCGCGGATCTGTTGCAGCAGGCGCTCGTTGTCGGCGGCGATTTGCAATTCCGCCCGCCGCCTGAGGATTTCGTAAAACGCCTGCCGGGTCTGCCCGCGCACACTCAACCAGACGGCGCGGTTGGCCTCGTCGGCGGAGGCTATGCCGGCTTCGGCGACTTTGCGCCGCGCCTCGCGGACGAATGGCAGATCCAATGCTTGCGCGACGAAAACCTCGTGGTTTGAGCCGTTCAGCGCACCGGCACCGATGCCGGTGGAGGTGCCGCCGAAGGCTTCGACTTCGGGGTTGGGGTACATTTTGGCGGTGTCCAACGCGCCTTGCGCCGCCTCTTGCCGCGCCGCCGCGAATTTCAGGCTGGGGTTGTGGGCTTCCAACGTTTTCAGCAGTTGCGCCAGGGTCAGCGTGTTGGCTGTGGCGGCGCTTGCTTCGGGAAACGCCGCGCCCGGCGCGGGCGCGGGCGGTTCTGCGGCGGGTGGCATGTCGAAAGCGGCGTCTGGGTCGGCATGGGCCGCGCCAACGCCCGCCAGCATCGCCAGCATCGCCAGCCGCGTGATGGTTTTTGTCAACGCCTGTTTTGTGGTCAGTCGCATAATCCAATCATTTAGAAGTTACAAGAGGGAACGTCTCAGCCCGCATGCCGCGTTAGCGCACATACGACGGCCTAGCCGCGCAAGCGCGGTGCCACAGGGGGGAATCGCTCAAGCGTTTATTGGAGGGGGTTTCGCGGGCGGCTGGATCACGCTGGCAAACAAGGCGCGCGGCGGCTCGCCGCTGGGCCTGCTGAGAGGGCTGACGGCGAGGGCGGACGTCAGCGGCAGAATAAAGACCTCGCCATCGCCCGACTCGTCGGTGTCGCCGTCGTCGGTCGCAGCCAGTTCTTGGCAAATGTCTGAGATGTCAGGGACAGCAGGCTGGGTATTCCGCGCCAGCCCTAAGGCTAAGGCGAGAATCAGGCTAATGGCCAAGATTGCCCTTAAACCCAGTGGGCAGGGGCGGGTCAACATCGGAGGGCAGTCGGCTTCATGTGGCTGCGACAGCGGCGGACGAATAAAAATCCATGGCAAACTCGGCGGCGCCGGGGCGCGGATGGCCGGGGCATGCGCCAAAACGGTGAATATTCACAATTGTCCAGCACTATGCGCCGCTGATAAGCTTGAAGCCGATTCAGGCAATGCGTCGCCAGACTGGCAGTTGAAAACATTTTGTTGAACCCGTGTCATAAATTTGCAGTAGGAGTATCCACGATGGCCAGATATGCAATTAAAGTAAGGATGTCAAGCGCTATCAATGGCGGCTTGGTCAGCGACCTCAACGCGCTCTCCCACATTATTTTTTCCAACGGTGGTTATGTCATCGACTTGAACATGGAAAGGCAAGTGCGGCAGTTGATACTGCTGGTGGAGGCGGAGGCAGAGGCGATTAGCGCGTTGCTGGCGTCCACCGCGATGAATATCGACAAAATCGTGGGTGTTTTCCTGCTCGGCCATCAGTGGGGCCAGGACGGCGACGGGTTTGGGTTTAAAGTCGGCGCACCTGATTTTCTGCCGGACTTGCGCCGCCGCCATGCCAAAATTATCCAAGTCTATCCGCAATAACCCCCTGAATCTGCGGCGCCGTGGCCTTTCCGGCCACCGCCAGCAACAAACCCGCCAGCAACGCCAACCAATAGCCCAGGCCAGCGCCAAACCAGCGCCGCCGCAACACCAGCAAGGCGCTGACATCGTCATGGCTGCCTTGGGCCTTGGCGGTCGCCACCAGCACTTGGCACACCGCCGCCAGCCCCGCCCCCTTGCCCAATTCCTCGCCGCACAAGCTTGCCAAGCTTTGGTCATC
Organism: Candidatus Methylumidiphilus sp.; assembly: GCA_046089945.1. Taxonomy (GTDB): domain Bacteria; phylum Pseudomonadota; class Gammaproteobacteria; order Methylococcales; family Methylococcaceae; genus Methylumidiphilus. Next base: position 6,372 of record JBJSYU010000435.1, on the reverse strand, counting down.
GACAAACTTGTGCAAGCCGTCCGAACACAGCAACAGCAATTCGCCGGCCGCCAGCCGCACCGGCAAGACTTTGGTCGGCCCCACCGCGCCCACGCCGGCCATGCAAGCCGGGTCGTCGGGACTGCCGCCCGGCGGCGGTGACCGGTCTAGGTTGGCGTAGGTTTGATCCAGGGTGATTTGTTCGATGCGCCAGCCGCCCCAGAGCTTGCGGCTGAGGCGGTAGGCCCGGCAGTCGCCGATATTGGTGACATGGGCGCAGGACTCGGACAGAAACCAAGCGGCGACCAGCGTCGAAGCGCCGGGCCGGTTGCCGCGCCGGGCAATCGCCTCGCGCACCACGGCATCGCCTTGCCTGAGCCAATCGGCTAAGCGTTGCCGGTCGGCGTACACCTCGCGGCCGGCTTGGGCGCAATGCGCGACTAAAGCTTGGCTGGCGACGTTGCCATGGGCGCCGCCGCCGACGCCGTCGGCCACCGCGCAAAACACCGGGGCATCGGCGGACGGCCAATGGGCGCAGCAGTCTTCGTTGATGACGTGATGCAGACCGGTGGCGCTGGCGTAGGCGGCTTCCAGCCCGCCCCGGCGGCGCTTTTGGGCTGGGGCGGCTGCGGGCGGCGGTGCGCCGTCGGTCGGAGTGGCGTTGATAATCGTGTTGTCCATCGGCGCTCCCTTCTAAGGCCGTTTCAGCGTGATGCGCACCGGCGGGTCTTGCCGCCATTTCGCCGCCAGCACGATTTCCGCGTCAAACGGCCAGAAAAACTCCTCCGCTTGAATCTCCCCGCCCAAGGCTGTGCCGTTTTTGCCGTTGTTCAACACCTCTGCGCCGTCGGCGGTGATGGCCTGCACCCGCAGATGTTGGCTGGAAACCCCGGCATTGGCCGGCGGCGTGACATAGTCGCAATCAGCCGCCCGACCGATGGTGTACGGCACGGCCAGCACATCGCGCTGCGGTTTGCCGGTGGCGTCTTCAATCGCCAACACCGCCAACAGCTCGCCGCCCACAGCCGCCGCGCCGACACCCGCGACCGGCGTGGCGCTGCCCGTGTCGATGGGCGTCGGGCTACTGTAGGCGACTGGGGTGCTGGTGAATTCCAGTTCAATGTCCGGGCAGTCTTTTGCCTCGCCGCTTGCCTTGCCGAGCTTCAGCCGAAATTGGCTGCCGGCCAGTTCCACGCGCTGCTTGGGCGGGGTTTTGCCGCCATCCAAATAGGTGCCATTTTTCGAGTGGTCTTCCAGCCAGACATGGCCGTTGACATGGTGCAGGCTGCAATGTTCGCCAGAGACGAAGGTGCCGACCGCCACCACGTCGGCGCTGCCGCTGCGGCCGATTTTGATCGGATAGGTGTCGAGATGCTGCGCGGGTCGGCGTCCTTGCGCATCGGACACGCGGATCAGGATCGGCTGGCCTTTGGACTTGGCCGCGCCCGCCTCCGCGCCGGTTTGCTGCTGCACCCATGTCCCCCACAGCCGCACGGAATAAGTCGGCGCGACGCCTTGCCGCAGCATTTGCTCGTGCATGTCAAGGTTGCTGGTGGCAGGCATCTCGGCGTTGCCAAAGACGCCGGCGAAGCAGTCCAGCCTCACCATGCCATTGCCGCCAAGCTGCCGGCGTATCCATTCCTGCCGCGCCGCCGGCTTGAACTCCCGGCAGAAGCTTTCCAGCAGCTCTTGGCCTTCGGCGACGGCGCTGACCTCGATGTAGTGCAGTTCCAGCACATCACGCTCGGCGATTTGCCGGTGTTCGGGAATTTCCAGGCGCACCAGTTCGCCCAGACGCGCCTCCACCGCCAAGCGGATCGGGTCGAACCGGCCTTGCGGGCCGGTCGGCTGGGCAATGCCTGCGCCCTGCGGCGGCGGATTTTTTGCTGCCGCCACGTCATCCGGCGGCGTCGGCGGCGACAGCCAGCCGCCTATCGATTTCCACAAATCGGCAAACACAGACATTGTTACCTCTGGATTTTGATGTCAACGCGGTGGAAGGAATGTTCGTGGAATAGTACCACGGGCGGGTCTGGGCTTAGCGCGGCAAGGCTGGCCTTAAACTCGGCAAACGGGTATGCCGCAGGCGCAAAGGCTTGTGGCGGAACGTTTTTTGAGAACGTCACCGCAATGCGCATGGCCTTGCAGTCGCGGCCTTCGGACAGGCGCGCCAAGTCGGCGAAATCTTTCATTTCCACCAGCACGGCAGGCCAGGGCGCGGAAAATTCGCGGCTTAGGGTTTTTTCGCTCATGGTTTCGGTTTGGGGGTGGCGGCTTTAGATTGCGCCGAAGCCGGTTTTGCCGGCTTGGCCGCGTCTGGCTTAGTCGGGGCAGACTGGGGTGCGACGGGCTTGGCCGGAGCCAGCTTCGGCGGCGCGGTAGGTTTTACGGCAGTCGGTTTCGCCACGGCAGGCTTTGCGGCGGGTTTTATGGCAGGCTGCGCCGGGGCGGCGGGCGGCGGCGGGCTGGCCGTTTCCTGGCGCAGCGCTTTCATCAGCCGAAACGCCAGTTGGGCGCTCATGTTCGCCTCCCTGTCGCCCGGTGACTGCACCAAACCTTTTTGTTTGCCGCTGCTGTACCAATTGCGCTCGGTCAGCACGGCGATGGCTTTATCATAAGGCGCGTCCGCCTCGCCTTGGGTCTTGAACGCGGCCACATACCATTTGTACGGCAGCACATTGCATGCGTCCTTAGGCTTGTCGCCGGACAGGCATTGCTGCTTGATGGCCGCCAATGGTGTTTCGTCGAAGCGGAACGGCGGGGTGCCGGTCTTGCCGGCGATCCAGCCTATGCCGGCGCAGGCATTGCCGAACACATCGGCGCAGGCGTCGTCCGCCGTGCCGCCCGGCTGGTGGCTGGTCATGCCTTGCAGCACCAGCCGCGCCAAATCCGGGGCTATGGCCAGCGGCTCCGGCTCGGCTTGGCGTTGCGCCAGCAGCGCAAAGGGTTTGCCCTGCGCGTCGCCGATGTGGTCAACCAGATGCGGATAGGCTTGCGTGGCCGCGCCATTGGCGGCGGCGGCGAGGCGGGCCAGCATGCCGGCCACGCCGACCGGCGTCGAACGCGCCTCGCCCTGGCCCCAGCCTTCGTTGGCAATGTCGCCACCGACGCCTTTGCAGCGCCGCCAGCGCGTGTGCTTGCCGCAATTCGGGCAAAACGCCCCGCTGCTGCAAGCGTTGGCGAAGCTTTCATCAAAGCGGAACTCCTTCATCAGCCGAAACCCGCCGCCCGCCGCGCTGTCCGCATCTGCCCATTCCAAGCTTGCCGCATCGTCTTCCGGGTTTTGACCGCTGTCGGGCTGGGTGAACAAGCGGCCATACAACAGCGGCAAATCAAACGCCTGCAAGCCGCCGCTTTGCCGCCCAAACAGCACGTCCCAACGGGCGCAATCGAGCGAGCCATTGTCCGCCGCACAACCCAGGTTCCAGCCCAACAGCCGCGCCGCCTCCTGCGCCCGCTGCGGGCGCTGACATTCACGCCAGGGCTTGGCCGGCTTGCCATCGCGGCAAAACAGCCGATCCAAAAAATCCTCCGAATTCGAGGTCTTCAAGTCGTGGGCCAGATCCGCCAGCCCGCCGCCACTGCGGTACTCCGGGTTGTCCTGCAAAAAGCCCAAGGCCAAAATCGGCTTCACCGTCGAGGCCGGCAAAGCGTCCACGTACAGGGCGTGGTTCAGCAGCCGGTCGTTGTCGTAGCGTGGGCGGAATGGCGCGTCCGGGCAAGCGGCTTCATGGCGCGGGCCGTCGTGGTCTTGCTGGTAGCACGGCGTGTGGGCGCTGCCCAAGGCTTCGATCTTGCCGCTGGCGACATCGATGACCGCGACCGCCGCCATGCGCACGGCGGCGGATTCGTACATTTGCGCCGCCAAGTTCAGCAGCGGGTCTTGGGCGTCCAGCCCCAGCAGCCCGCAAACTGAGCGGCGACCGGCGTAGCAACTGACCCATTGCTGCGCCAAAGCCTGTGTTGCCGGGTTCAGCGTCAAATAGACATTGAAGCCGACATCTGTTTTGTCTTGGTCGTTCTTGTGCAGCGGGATTTGATTAGGGCCGTAATGGGCCTGCCGGCTGGCGTCTGGGGCGGCGTCTTCCGGTGGCGGTGCGGTCAAAAAATGATACGTCTCGCCTTCCGGCACACGCAGTGCGCTCAGCGGCGCCAACACCTTCTCCAAGTCTTCGGGGATCATCCACGCACGGTCGTCCAACGGCCAATCTGTTTTTTTGTTGTCGGTGTGGCGGGCTATGTCCAGGGTTTTGACGCCGGGCGGGGCCATCTTCGGGCAGGTTTCTTGGTTGCCGCGCTGTTCTTGCAGAAAAGGCAGGCGCTGGTCGGGCAGCGGGCCGAGATACACGCAGCCGTTGGGGTCGCGCCAAGGATTCGGGGTCTTGAACGTGCTGGGGGGCACCTGCATCGGCGTGTCGTACTTCGGCCTAGTCAAACCCGGCCATTCCAGCTTTTCCAAATTCTGACCTTGGGCCTCGGCCAGCCACGCCGCCGCCCACAGCGCTTCATCGCAGTCGGCTTGCCCCCGGTTCCAGCGGCCAGCATCTAAGTGCAGCGTCTTGCCGGGTTCGCTGATGTCGCGCACCAGCCTGGTTTCGATGACGCGCAACTGGCGCAGTAGCGCGTCCAGCCGTTCCGCGTCGGCGCAGGGAAATTTCGTGCGCAAGTTCTCTAGGCTGGGCGCGGCGGGCGGCGCTTCGCCGGGCGCTTGCAGCGTGATGGCCTGCTCAAAAGTCTGCACAGCATGCAGCCGGTGTTGATCGATATGGGCGGCTTCGATATTATTCTTGCCAAACAACGCACCGCGTAGCCAAAAAGACAGCGCCAAAGACAGCAACAGGCCGAGCAACAGCCATTGGGCGTAACGGAACAGGCCGGACGAGGAAGGGGTCATGGCTGGGGACGGTTGAGGTTAAGGGCCAGCCCTAAAAACAGGGCGTTGCCGAGCAGCGACCACGCGCCGTAGCTCAAAAATGGGAAAGTGATGCCGGTCAGCGGCAGCCAAGACAGATTGCCGGCCACGGTGACGGCGGTTTGCGTCAGCGTCAAACCCGCCCAGCACAACGCCATCCAACTCAGCCACGCCTGCCCCACGTCGGCGGAATCCACCCGCCCCGAAGTCGCCGCCAAATGGTAACGCGCCAGCCGCCACAGCCACACCGCAAGCACAGCCAGCAGCGCCAAAGCCCCGGCAGGGCCGAACACGCCCATCAGCGCGGTATAGACATAATCGCTTTGGATTTGCGGCGGCACGCCCCGGCAGGTGGCCACGACCAGCTCGCCGCACCAAGGCACCTGCCCCAGGCCGAAGCCGCCGCTGTCCGCCGCCGCCTCCTGAAACCACAACACTTTCGCCATTTGGTCGTTGCTGGCAGAAAACGGGTTTTGCGCGCTTTCCAGCCGTTCGGCGATCAACTCCCCAAAATGTCCGCCCCAGTGCAGCAGGGCGAAAGACCCGGCCCAAATATAGGCCGGCACCGCAGCCATGCCGAGCGCCAGCGCGACCGGTGACGGCACACGCTGCGCCAGCCACACCGCCATCCCCAGCCCGACGACTATCGACCCGGAATAGAGCATCACCAGCAGCGGGCCTTTGTCCTCGGTCAGCAGCAGCCCCAAGCCGACAAAGACCAGCAACGCCAACAGCGGCAAGGCCAGCCGCAAACGCAGCCCTTCCCGGCGCAGCCACAACAGCAAGCCGGGCAGACCCGGCGCAGGCGGCAAACGCAGCCAAGGCGACAACAGCTTGTCAGCCCGCGCCAACAAAAACCACGACAGCCCGAACAGCAGGCACAGCCGAAAAATCTCCGAACTCAACTGGCGGTGCGCGGCGAAAATCCCCGCGACGGCCAGCAACGCGGCCAGCGTGGCGGACAGGCCAGCCAATGCCCAAGCCAGCGAACGCCCACCCCGCCCGGCCATCCGCAACGGCCAAAACCCCAGAGCCCGCAAGCCCCAATGCGCCAGCACCCCGCGCAGCAGCGGCACGGTCGAAGCCAGCACGAACGCGGCGAACACATGGCCTTGCTGGTACAGCCCATGGAAACGATTGTCGAAATAGCCATTGGCCGACAAATCCAACAACACCCATTCGCTCAAGCCCACAAACAGCACCAAACCCGGATAGCCCAGCGCCGAGGCAGGCGCAGCCACCGCGCCGGCCCGCCGCAACAACGGCAGGCACAGCGCCAACACCGCCGCCCCGGCCAGCCACAGCGCCGGCTTGAAGCCACCGAAGCCACCCAGCAGCCCGCCCAATTCATAGCCGCCCAGCCATTGCAACGGCGGGCGGGTCAACGCCGCCGCCAGCGCCCACACCGCCAGCGCGGCAAACAGCAAACGGTCGGCGCGGCCACCCCGCCGCCCCAGTTGCAGCAACAGCAGCCCGCACAA
>JBJSYU010000434.1:0-4364 GCA_046089945.1 Candidatus Methylumidiphilus sp. | reverse complement strand
GATGCCGGCGCTACGTCGATTCTCCCGCTCTGCCCAGCCTAGGATGCATCGCCACGATCAAATACAAAGTCGGCAGCACGATCAGGGTCAGCAGGGTGGCGGACACCAGCCCGCCGATGACGACGATGGCTAGGGGCCGCTGCACTTCGGCGCCGATGTCGGTGGACAGCGCCATCGGCAGCAGGCCGAGCATGGCCAGCAGCGCGGTCATCAGCACGGTGCGCAGGCGCAGCAGCGAGCCTTCGGCCACCGCTTCCAGCGGCGTCCGCCCGGCGTGGCGCAACTGGTTGAAGTAGGTGACCATCACCACGCCGTTCAGCACCGCCTGCCCAAACAAGGCGATGAAGCCTATCGCGGCGGACACCGACAGCGGAAAGCCGGTGACATACAGCCCGATGATGCCGCCAATCAGCGCGAACGGGATGTTGGCGATAATCAGCCCCGCCGACATGACGGATTTGAAGGCGTCGAACAACAGCACGAAAATCAGCAGGATGGACAGCGGCACGACCATGATGAGCCGCTTCATGGCGCGTTCTTGGTTTTCAAATTCGCCCGACCACGACAGCGTGTAGCCGGCCGGCAGCTTGTCCAACTGCGCCACCCGCGCCTGCATGTCTTTGACGACGCTGCCCATGTCGCGGTCGCGGATGAAGATGCCGATGGACACCACGCGCTGGCCGTTTTCGCGGCTGATGTTCATCGCCCCGGCGCTGGCGCGGATTTGCACGACTTCCGACAGCGGGATGTGCGGGCCGTGCGGGGTGTCGATCAGCACATGGCGCAATTGCGCCAAGGCGCGTTCGGACTCTTTCAGTTTGACGACGACGCTGAAATGCTTTTCGCCTTCCCACAGTTCGGTGGCGGTCTTGCCGCCGAGCGCGGTTTCCACCAAGTCTTGCAGGTCGCGGACGTTGAGGCCGTGGCGGGCGGCGGCTTCGCGGTCGATTTCCAACAGGTATTGCGGCAGTTCGCCGTCGCGGTCGATGAAGGCGCGGACGACGCCCGGCACGTCGCCGACGCTGCGGATGATGTGGCGAGCCTGTTCTTTCAACACGTCCAAATCGGCGCCGAACACTTTAATGACGATTTGCCCGTCAATCTGCGAGATGCTTTCCAGCACATTGTCGCGGATCGGCTGCGAGAACGACGGCTCGACGCCGGGCAAGGCCGACAGGATGCGATCCATTTGTTTGATTAAGTCGGCTTTGGCGACGCCCGGCCGCCAAGTTTCTTCGGGCTTGAGGTTGACGAGGAATTCGGTGCTGTTGATGAGCTTGGGGTCGGTGCCGTCGTCGGGGCGGCCGGCTTTGGATATCACCGTGTCGATTTCCGGGATTTGTTTTAGCGCCGCGCGCATGCGCCCGACCATGGCTTGCGCCTCGCGGGTGGACACGCTAGGCGGCAATGGCGCGTTGATCCAGATATTGCCCTCGTTCAGTTCCGGCAGGAATTCCGCGCCCAACTGCCCGGCCAACACGAAACTCCCGGCCAGCGCGGCGACGGCCAGCAGCACCACGGTTTTGCGCCGCCGCAAGGCCCACAGCAGCACCGGTTCGTAAAGGTTTTTGCAGACGGTGACTAGCGCGTTGTCATGGTGCGGCAGGTTTTTGCGCAGCAGGTAATAGCACAGCAGCGGCACTAAGGTCAGCGACAGAATTAATGAACCGACCAAGGCCGATGTCACCGAATAGGCCATGGGCGAGAAAATCCGCCCTTCGTGGCGCTGCAAGGTGAAGATGGGAATATGCGCGGCGATGATGATAAGCATGGAAAACAGCGTCGGCCGGCCGACTTCCACCACCGCCTCCAAAATCAATTCGCGGCGGTGTTTTGGCGACAGCGCCGCGCCTGTGTGGGCACCGAGTTTGCGGAAGACGTTTTCAACGACAATCACCGCGCCATCGACGATGATGCCAAAATCCATCGCGCCCAAAGACAGCAGATTGGCCGGAATGCCGGCCCAGGTCAGGCCGACAAAGGTGGACAGCAAAGCCAGTGGGATAATCACCGCGACGATGGCGGCGGCGCGGAGATTCCCTAAAAACACATACAGCACCGCCGCCACCAGCAACGCGCCTTCGCTGAGGTTGTGGAATACCGTGTGCAAGGTTTTGCCAATCAGCCATGAGCGGTCGTAATACGGCACGACGCTGACGCCTTGCGGCAAGCCTTGCTGGTTCAGCGCGTCCACTTTCGCCTTGATGGCGTCGAGCACGATGGACGGGTTTTCGCCCTTGCGCATCATCACGATGCCGGACACCACGTCGTCGTTGTTGTCCTGGCCGACCAAGCCTTGTCGGGGCGCGTCTTCCACCGCCACCTCGGCGATGTCGCGCACCAGAATCGGCGCGCCTTGGCGCTCATCGACGACGATGCCGCCAATGTCGGCGCTGGTTTTCAACAGGCCGATGCCGCGCAGCAAAAAGCGCTGCCCGCCTTGCTCCACCGCGCCGCCGCCGGCGTTGGCGTTGGCGTTTTCGATGGCGGCGAACAACTTCCCTAAGCTGATGTTGTAGTCGCGCAGCTTCGCCAAATCGGGATGGACTTGGTATTGCTTGATGCGCCCGCCCAAGGTCACGACATCGGCGACGCCCGGCACTTGCTTCAATTGCCGCAGCACCGTCCAGTCTTGGATGGTGCGCAAGGCTTGCGCGTCCAGATGCTCGGCCTCGACTTTGTAGCGGTAGATTTCGCCTATCGCGGTGGACACCGGGGCCAGTTCCGGCGCGACGCCGGGCGGCAGATCGACGCCGTGCAGGCGCTCCATCGCCTGCTGCCGCGCAAAGTAGATGTTGGGCTTGTCGTCGAACGTGATGATGATGAACGACAGGCCGAACTGGGTATGCGAAAACATGCGAATCGCGTTGGGCAGGCCGGACAGGCCGATTTCCAGCGGGATGGTGATTTGCTTTTCGACTTCTTCGGCGGCGCGGCCCGGATACAGCGTGATGACCGTCACCTGCGTGTCGGACACGTCGGGGAAGGCTTCGATGGGCAGCGATTTGAAGGCGATGGACGCGCCCGCGACAAACAGCAACAGGCCCAGCCAAACGAGCAAAGGCTGGTGCAGCGCGGCGGAGACGGTGCGCTTAATCATGGTTTTTGCCGCGCCGCTTGCACGAGTTGTTGCAGGTAAATCGCGCCATCGACGACGACTTTTTCACCCGCCGCAAGCCCCGCCAACACCGGCGTCTGCCCGCGCTCCTCCATGCCCGTCTGGATTTTGCGGCGGTTGAACACGCCGGGCGATTCGCCGACAAACACATAGCTTTCGCCGCCGGCCATCACCACCGCCTTCGGCGGCACCAAGGGATGGCGCGACGGCGGCAGTTCCACTTCGGCGTTGACGAACATATCGGCCTTGAGTTTGTGCTGCGGGTTCGACACCCGGCCGCGAATCTTCACCGTCCGCGTGTCCGGGTCTACGTTGTCGGCGATATGCTCGACGCGGCCGGTGAAGACTTGGCCGATATAGAGCTTGGTGGACAGCGCAAAGGTTTCGCCCAAGTCGATGCCGTCCAAATCGCTTTCGCTGGCGTCCAGCATCACCCACAGCGAAGCCGGATCGGTGACGACGAACAGCGGCGGGCCGTTGGCGTCGGCCTGGATTTCTTGTCCGGGGTTGATGTTTTTCAGCACCACCACGCCGGCCAGCGGGCTTTTCAGCGCGAAGCGCTCATCCACGCCGTCGCCGTCCACGCCATACAGTTTCAGCCGCGTCTGTGTGCGCTCCAACTCGGAACGCGCCACATCAAAATCGGCCTCGGCCTCGTCCAGTTCCTTGCGGGCGGTGACGCCGTGGGCAAACAGCTCGCGCACCCGCTCCAAGCTTTTGCGCTTGCGGGCGAATTCGGCCTCGGCCCGCCGCAACTCGGCCTGCGCCGCGCCGAAGTCCGGCGCGTACAGCGTCGCCAAGGTTTGCCCTTGGCGGACTTTCGAGCCGGGCTGCGCCAGAATCTCGGCCACTTTGCCGGCGAACGGGCTGCGCACCCGCACCGTGCGCTCTTCGTCCCACGCCATGCGCCCCGGAATCCGCGCCGTGCGCTCGGCGCCGGACTGCACCTGGGTCAACGCCAGCAAGGCCGGCAAAGCTTGGAGATCGGCGAATTCAACGCGCTCGCCCTGCACCCGCGCCAGCGGCTTTTTTGGCGGCGGCGGGGCTTCCTTGGCGCAGGCGGCCAGCAATAACAACAGCCCCGTCAATAGGCACAAGGCCGTTTGCAGGGCGGAATACGTTCGGGTCATTGGTTTTCCAGTTTTAGGAATCTCTGCAATAAGCTTCCTCACCCTGAGGGGCTGGTTGACTGACAAAACTCCCCGCCGCCTTCTAAGTTGTTGAAGGCGCTGCAAAAAGGAAGACA
>JBJSYU010000433.1:0-3644 GCA_046089945.1 Candidatus Methylumidiphilus sp. | reverse complement strand
CGGCGCTACCCGTCAGCCCAGCCGCTGCGGTCGAAACCCTAGGGGCGCGATGGCTGGCGATGATAACACATGGACAGTTGGCGGGGCTTTAGGCTAAATTCTGCCGCCCGCAAGCCCTTACTGACCCCAACACAAAGCCCGCCCATGACCCGCTACCGCCCCCCTGCCCCGGCCAAATCCGCCTATATCACCGCCGACGGCTATGCCGTGCTGCAAGCCGAGCTGCAAGCTTTGTGGAAACGGCGGGCGGAGGTGACGGCGGCTTTGTCGGAAGCCGCCGCCGAGGGCGACCGCTCGGAAAACGCCGAGTATATCTACCGCAAAAAGGAACTGCGCGAGATCGACCGGCGCATCCGCTATCTGCAAAAGCGCCTGCCGGATTTGACGGTGGTGACGGTGGCGGCGACCGACCGCTCGAAAGTGTTTTTCGGCGCTTGGGTCAGTCTGGAAGACGAGGACGGCGCGGAAGTGACTTACCGCATCGTCGGCCCCGATGAATTCGACCCGGCCAAAGGCTGGATCAGCATGGATGCGCCGCTGGCCCGCGCCTTGATGAAAAAGACCGTGGACGATGAGGTGCGCGTGGAGACGCCTAGCGGTGCGAAGACGTTTTATGTGCTGGCGGTGAGCTACCAGCCACCGGGCTGAACGCGGAGCGCCGGCATCCTTGCCGGCTCATATTAAAAGGCCGGCAAGGATGCCGGCGCTCCCTGTCGGCGCTCCCTCAGCCGCCAGACCGCCACCGCAAGTGCGCCAGCCGAAACCCCAGCAACACCGCCAGCACCCCGGCAAACGCGGCCGGCTCAGTGATGTCTTTTTTCACCAGCCACCAAAAATGCACGACCCCGGCGACGGCAATCGGATACACCAGCCGGTGCAACTGCTTCCAGCGCCGCCCGCCCAGCCGCCGCACCATGCCCTGCGTCGAAGTGACGGCCAGCGGCGCCAACAGCAGGAAGGCCGGAAAGCCGACAGTGATATAAGGCCGCTTGGCGATATCCTTGACGATGGCCGGCCAGTCGAAAAACTGATCCAGCACCAGATACGTCAAAAAATGCAGGCAGGCGTAGAAAAAGGCGTACAGGCCCAACATGCGGCGCAGCCGCACCGGCCATGTCCAGCCGACCAGCGTTTTTAGCGGCGTGGCGGTCAAGGTGAACATCAAAAACGCCAGCGTCCACCAGCCGGTGGTGCGGGTGATTTTCTCAATGGGGTTGGCGCCCAGCCCGTCGTGCAGGCCCAGCCAAGCCAGCTTGGCCAAAGGCAGCAGCGCGGCGATAAACACCAAGACTTTCAGCGCCGAAGGCGCGATGCGCGGCAGGTTCATTGGGCTGTTAGAAAAACTTCTGTAGATCCATGCCGGCATACAGCCCGGCGACCTGCTCGGCGTAGCCATTGAACGGCAATGTCGGGCGCTTGAGGAAATCGCCGATGCGGCGCTCCTTGGCCTGGCTCCAGCGCGGATGATCCACCGCCGGATTGACGTTGGCATAAAAGCCGTATTCGTTGGGGCCGGCTTTCATCCAGCTCGTTTCCGGCAGCTTTTCCACCAAGCGGATGCGGACTATCGACTTGGCGCTTTTGAAGCCGTATTTCCACGGCACGACAATGCGCACCGGGGCACCGTTCTGGTTCGGCAACACCTCGCCGTACAGGCCCACCGCCAGCAGCGTCAGCGGATGCATGGCCTCGTCGATGCGCAAACCCTCGGTGTACGGCCAGTCCAGCACCGCCGAGCGCACGCCGGGCATTTGCGCCGGATCGTTGAGCGTGGTGAACTCGACAAACTTCGCCTGGGCGGTCGGCTCGGCGCGTTTCAGCAACTCGGCCAGCGAATAGCCCACCCAAGGAATCACCATCGACCACGCCTCCACGCAGCGCAGCCGGTAGATGCGCTCTTCCAATGGCGCCAGCTTGAGCAGTTCGTCGATGTCCCAAGTTTTCGGCTTAGCCACCGCGCCCTCCACCACCACCGTCCACGGGCGTGTTTTCAGTGTGCCGGCGGTGTGGGCGGGCGATTCCTTGTCGGTGCCGAACTCGTAAAAATTGTTGTACTGGGTGACATCTTTATACGGCGTCAGCGGATCGGCGACGGTGTAGGGCGTTTTCGCTAAATTCGGCAGCTTCTCGCCGGCCCACAGCGGGCCGGGCAGCGCGGCGGCCAACGCGCCGCTAGCGGCTAGGCGGATGAATTCCCGGCGTTGGCGGTAAATCGCCTGTGGGGTAATCTCGGAAGCTTGCGGCACAGGGGGTTTCCAGCGGCTCATGGTGTTGTCCTCGATAATTCAGGGCTAGGGTGATGGGGAAGGCGCAGGGGAACGCTGAATAAGTCCCCTCTCCCTTGAGTAAGACCCTCCCCCTGCGATGGGGAGGGAGTCGCCACGTATTCAGCGTTTTCTTAAAGACTTTCGCCCCAGCGGAAAATTCTTGTTTGGTGCATAGTGCCGAAAACAAGCTTCACCAGCCGTCGCCGTCTTCGTCCGGTTTAGGCTTAAACCTCGGTGGAATGGGCGGCTTTTTCGCCGTCCGCCACAACAACATGAGGTTGCCCAGCACCACCACAAACGCCAAAATCAGCAGTATCCACAACATTTCATCCGCCTCATCTTCAAAAGTTCCCACTAAGGCACTAGGATGTACCGCAAACCATCAGGACGTTCGCCATGCACACCCCCACGATTAGGCTCTTGTTCCACCCGCATCCATGTAGCAGCCGGAGGATTTAAGCCCATGCACACCCTGTCCTCGCCCGGAGCCTGCCGATGAACCCCTCGATTTGGCGCATCGGCCAATTGCTCAATTCGGTGCAAAGCACCTTCGTCGGCCTGCTGCGGATTTGGTCTATCCCCATCGTGTTGATGCTCAGCATCGCCTCAGGCTACACCACTTACTACGGCATGTCCTACTTCATCACCTGGTGGATCGCGCTGATTGTCACCGTCGCCGTGCAGTCCATCGTCGTCATCGCCACGCTGGAGCTGGCCGGCATCCACTGGCGGGCGAATTTCCCGCGCTACTTCATGACATTGATGTCGCTGCTAGTCGCCTTGGCGGTGTCGGTGTCGTTTTCCTATTTCAAGTTTTACGAGTTTTCCCAGCACGACAACGTCGCCATCGAACACCACCAACATTTTGAGGAAGACATCACCGCCTACATCGACGCCGTCGCCCGGCTGAAAGTCGAGATGGTCGCCAAGCAAAAACAGCGCTTCGACGACGCCGCCCGCGAGGCGAACTTGGCTTACCTCGGCATCCACCCGGCGATGACCAGCAAAGATTATGTGCAGTCGCGCAAAGTCGGCAAAGGGCCGTTTTGGAACCTGTACAACGAGGCGCAGCAGCGCGAGCAGGCCAATCTGGCCAAGCTCGAACAAGCCTTCACCGAACTGGATCGGCAAATGACCGACTTGCGCGGCAGCCTGAAAGAATTTTCCTTCCACATGCAAGAGGCGGCGGCTTACGACAAAGTCGTGCAAAGCTTCGGCCAATTGCAAAGCCAAGCCGAAAACCTCGCCGCCAGCTACGGCGCGCAGCCGCCCAAAGCGCCAGTGCCCGCGCCCTTCGCCAAAGTCACCAGCGGCCTGACGCCGACCTTCGACATGTGGCGCAACATCTCCTGGTTCGCGCTGGCCTGCGCGGCGATG
>JBJSYU010000432.1:0-8136 GCA_046089945.1 Candidatus Methylumidiphilus sp. | reverse complement strand
AGCTTAAGGTTTTTCTGCTTGGCCCGCTTGTTTGGCCGCGCTTTAGATGGGAAGATTGGGCTTTTAGTGGGGTTCCGCCGCCGGCGGGGCCGACAATCCGCCGCTATTGCCTCCCAGACCGGGAGAGGCTTCCGACTTTGTTTAAGGTATCCAGCAGATGAAAAGGATCAGATTTTTGGCGCCGCACCGCCCGCCCGCGTTGGGGCCGGGTCTTTACTCCGTGCTTTTGGTTCTCGGGCTGGCCGTGTTGGGCGGCTGCGAGAAGCCGCCGGCCCCGCCGCCCCCGCCGCCGCCGGTGGTCGAGGTGGTGACGGTCGAACAGCGCGATGTGCCGATCCACCAGGAATGGGTCGGCACCTTGGATGGCATGGTCAACGCGCAGATTTTGGCGCAGGTGACGGGCTATCTGGTCAAGCAGAATTATCAGGAAGGCCAGTTGGTGAAAAAGGGCCAATTGCTGTATGAGATCGACCCGCGCACCTTCCAGGCGGCGCTGGATCAGGCCAAGGCCAATCTGGCCCGCTCTGAGGCGATGCTGACCATGGCGCGGCTGAACACGGAGCGCATCGTGCGCTTGTTGCCGGAAAACGCGGTCAGCGTCCGTGACCGCGACAACGCCGTCGGGCGGCTGGGGCTGGCCGAGGCCGAGGTGGCGGCGGCCAAGGCGGCGGTGACCAGCGCGCAATTGTCGCTGGGCTTCACTCAGATCACTTCGCCGATTGACGGCATCGCCGGCCTGTCGAATGCGCAGTTGGGCAATCTGGTCGGCCCCGGCAGCGCCAACGCGGTGTTGACGACGGTGTCGCAGGTCAATCCGATCAAGGCGTTCATCCCGTTGAGCGAGCAGCAATACATGAAATACGCCCGCGCCGAGCCGAACGGCGCGAACCCGAACCCGGACGCGCGACATCCGCCGCTGGAGCTGATCTTGTCCGACGGCAGCGTTTACCCGGAAGGTGGCAAGCTGTTTTTCGCCGACCGGCAAGTGGACGTGAAGACCGGCACGATCCAAGTCGCCACGCTGTTCCCGAATGCGCAGAACATCCTGCGCCCCGGCCAGTTTGCGCGGCTGCGGGCGACGGTGCGGACGAAAGTCGGCGCCTTGCTGGTGCCGCAGCGGGCGGTGGGGGAAATCCAGGGCCGCAAGCTGGTGCTGGTGCTAAAGCCTGACAACACCGTGGAGGCGCGGCCGGTGAAGCCGGCCGAGACGGTAGGCACGTCGTTTGTGATCGACGAGGGTTTGAAGCCCGGCGAGCAGGTGGTCGCCGAGGGCATCATGAAGGCCCGCCCCGGCATGAAGGTGAACCCTAAGCCCTTTAAGGTTGCGGAAGCGTCCGCCCCGGCGGGAAGGTAGCAGCCCCATGGCAAAATTTTTCATTAACAGACCCATTGTGGCGATAGTCATCGCCATTTTGATGGTGATGATCGGCTTGGTGTCGATGTCGGGCTTGCCGATTTCGCAATTCCCCAACATCGCGCCGCCGGAAATCCAGGTGTCCACCACCTACACCGGCGCCGATTCGGCGACCGTGGAGCAGGCGGTCGCCACGCCCATCGAGCAGCAGATGTCCGGCGTGGACAACATGAACTACATGTATTCCATCAACGCCAACAACGGTTCGATGACCCTGCGCGTCAACTTCGACGTGAAGACCGATCCGAACACCGACCAAGTGTTGGCGCAGATGCGCAAATCGCAGGCCGAGTCGCAATTGCCGCAGGACGTGCGCAATTACGGCATCAACGTGGTGAAGTCCACCGCCTCGCCGCTGGTGATGTTCGCGTTGTATTCGCCGAAAGGCACTTACGACAATATCTTTTTGGCGAACTACGCCTACATCAACATCAACGACCAGATGACCCGCGTCAAGGGCATCGCCTCGGTGTCGGTGTTTGGCGCCGGGCAGTATGCGATGCGGATTTGGGTCAAGCCGGATCAGCTTGCCAAGCTGAACATCACCATCCCGGAAATCATCAACGCGGTGCAGACGCAGAACAACGTCAACCCGGCCGGCAAGGTCGGCGGCGAGCCGGTGCCGGCCGGCCAGGAGTTCACCTACGCCGTCCGCGCCCAGGGCCGTCTGCAAACCGAAGAAGAATTCGGCAACATCGTGCTGCGCGCCGACCCGTCCGGGTCGATTGTGCGCATCAAGGACGTGGGGCGGATCGAACTGGGGGCGCAGACTTACGACATGAAAGGCCGGCTGAACGGCAAGCCGGCGGCATTGGTGGCGCTGTACCAACTGCCCGGCTCGAACGCCATCGAAGCCGCCGAAGGCGCGAAAAAAGTCATGGCGGAATTGAAGACGCGCTTCCCCGACGATTTGGACTATGTCATTGCGCTGGACACCACGCTGGCGGTGACGGAGGGTATCAAAGAGATTGTGCATACCTTCTTCGAGGCGCTGGTGCTGGTCATCATCGTCGTGTTCTTGTTCCTGCAAGGCTGGCGGCCGACGCTGATTCCGCTGCTGGCGGTGCCGGTGTCGCTGATTGGCACGTTCATGCTGTTTCCGATGCTGGGCTTTTCGATCAACACGCTGTCGCTGTTCGGCTTGGTGCTGGCGATTGGCTTGGTGGTGGACGACCCCATCGTCGTGGTCGAGGCGGTGGAGCATCACATCGAAAAAGGCTTAAGCCCGAAAGAGGCGACGCTGAAAACCATGCAGGAAGTGACCGGGCCGATTATCGGCACCTCGCTGGCCTTGATTGCGGTGTTTATGCCGACGGTGTTTATCCCCGGCATCACCGGCCGCATGTATCAGCAATTTGCCGTGACGGTTGGCGTGTCGGTGATGATTTCCACGTTCAATTCGCTGTCCTTAAGCCCGGCGCTGGCGGCCTTGCTGCTGAAGCCGAAAGTGCGCGGCCGGGGGCCGTTGCAATGGTTTTTCGACGGCTTCAATAAGGTGTTTGGCGTCACCAACAAAGGCTATGTCGGCTTTTGCGGCGTGCTGATGCGCAAGAGTATCATCAGCATGCTGTTTTTGGCGCTGCTGGCCGGCACCGCCGGTTTCGTGGGCAAAGGTTTGCCGATGGGCTTTTTGCCGGACGAAGACCAAGGCTATTTGTTTGCCGGTATTCAGTTGCCGAATGTGGCCTCGCTGCAACGCACCGACGAGGCGACAAAGAAAGTCGAGGAGATTCTGAAAAATACCCCAGGCGTGGAGTATTATTCCTCGGTCATCGGCTATAACATGCTGTCGCAGGCTTATACCACGTATAACACCTTCTTTTTCATTTCATTGAAGAAATGGGACGAGCGCAAAGCGCCTGAGGAGCAATACGAGGCGATTAAGAAGCACATCAATATTGCGATGTCGCAGATACCGGATGCGGTCGGTTTCGCGTTTCCGCCGCCGGCCATTCCCGGCGTCGGCACCTCCGGCGGCGTGACCATGATTATCGAAGACCGTGCTGGCAGAGATGTCGCTTTCCTCGCCGAGCAGACGCATAAGTTCATGGAGGCGGCGGGCAAACGCCCGGAAATTGGCCGCATCATGACCACGGCGTTGCCGTCCGTGCCGCAGATTTTTGTGGACGTGGATCGGGATAAGGTGCTGAAACAGGGCATCGCGCTTTCGGATGTGTATAAGGCGCTGCAAGCTTATATGGGTTCGGGCTTCATTAACTACTTCAACCGCTTCGGTCGGCAATGGCAAACCTATGTGCAGGCCGAGGGCGATTACCGCAAAGATACCCAGTCGCTGGGGCAGTTTTATGTGCGCAACAGCGCGGGCGATACCGTGCCGTTGGCGGCGTTGACCACTATCCGGCAAACTGAAGGGCCGGAGTTCACCATGCGCTACAACTTGTATCGCAGCGAGCAGCTGATGGTGACGCCGAAACCCGGCTTTAGCTCGGCGCAGGCGATGGCGGCGCTGGAGGCGGTGTTTGCCGAAACCATGCCCAACGACATGGGCTACGACTATCTGGGCATGAGCTTCCAAGAACAACAGGCGCAGAAAGGTGTGTCGCCGGCGGTGGTGTTCGCGTTTGCCATTTTCTGCGTGTTCTTGATTTTGGCGGCGCTGTACGAAAGCTGGAGCTTGCCGTTCAGCGTGTTGCTCGGCACGCCGATTGCCGTGTTCGGCGCGTTCGCCGGGCTGTCGCTAGGCCATTACGAGAACAACCTGTACGCGCAGATTGGCTTGGTGATGCTGATTGGCTTGGCGGCGAAAAACGCCATTTTGATCGTGGAGTTCGCCAAGGCCGGCGTGGAGGAGGGCTTGTCGTTTTACGATGCGGCGATGGAAGCGGCGCGGTTGCGCTTGCGCCCCATCTTGATGACCGCCTTCGCGTTTATCTTGGGCTGTATCCCCTTGGCTATCGCCAGCGGGGCCGGCGCGCTGGGGCGGCAAGTCATGGGTTACACCGTGATCGGCGGCATGACGGCGGCGACCTGTCTGGCGATTTTCTTGATTCCGGTGAGTTTCTATGTGGTGGAGAAATTGTCCCACCGTGACCACAAGGCCGACGCGGCGGCCCAGCCAAAGGGGAAAGACCATGCGTAAAATCTCGGCTATCACGCTGGCCTTAGCGCTGGCCGGCTGTTTCCAAGTCGGCCCGGATTATCAAAAGCCCGAAGTGCCTACGCCTAAGCAATGGCGCTTTGCCGGCCATCAAGCGCTGGACGCCAGCAACACGAAATGGTGGGAACAACTCGGCGACCCGGCCTTGAACCGGCTGGTGAACAACGCCGTGCTGGGCAACCTGGATGTGAAAATCGCCGCCGCCCGCGTCGAGGAGTTCATCGGGCTGTACGGCTCGACGCGCTCCAACCTGTTCCCGCAATTGTCCGGCTTCGCCGATTATGCGCGGCGGCAGGACAGTGCGCGGGCGTTCAACAGCCCCATCGATTTGGGCGGCAAGGACACCGACTATGCCCGCACCGGCGCCCAGATGAATTGGGAGTTGGATGTCTGGGGGGCGCTGCGCCGCGCCAACGAGGCGGCGTTTGCCGAGATACTGAGCCAGGAGGCCGTCCAGCGCGGGGTGATTCTGACCTTGGTCAGCGATGTGGTGCAGGGTTACATCCAGTTGCGCACCTACGACCGCGATTTGGCGATTACCCAAAGCGTGGTCGAAACCCTGCGCGAGGATTTGCGCATCCGCCGGTTGCGCTTCCAAGAAGGCTACACCTCGGAGTTGGAAGTGAAGCAGGCCGAGTCGGAATTCGAGCGCCGCAACGCGCAGATTCCGCAATATGAGCAGGCCATCGCACAGACCGAGCATGCTATCTGCGTGTTGCTGGGGCGCAACCCCGGCGCGATTGAGCGCGGCCTGCCGGTGGACGAGTTGAAACTGCCCGCCGTGCCGTCCGGCCTGCCCTCCGATGTGCTGCTGCGCCGCCCGGATATCCAACTGGCCGAGCAGACCTTGGTCGCGGCGAATGCGCGGATCGGCGTGGCGCGCGGGCAGTATTTCCCGCGCATCGCGCTGACCGGCGATGTCGGCCAGCTTAGCACGCAGATCGGCACGCTGTTCACGCCCGGCGCGAATTTCTGGACGATAGGCTCGACGCTGGCGACGCCAGTGTTCACGGCGGGCCGCATCGCCGGGCAAGTGCAGGCGGCGGAGGCGGTGCAAAAAGCCGCGTTGGTCAATTACCAGCGGGCGATTATCGCCTCCTTCCGCGAGTTTGAGGACGCCCTAGTCGGCCATGCCAAAACCCGCGAGCAGCGCGAGCGGCAGGGCTTGCGGGTGGCGGCGGTGGAGGAGTATTTCCGGCTGTCGCGCATCCGTTATGACGAGGGCTATGACGACTATATCACCGTGTTGGACGCCATCCGGCAATTGTTCGACGCGCAGGTGGAACTGGTGCAGGCGCAAAACGCCAACTTAGTGGCAGCGGTCGGCCTATACCGCGCCATGGGCGGCGGTTGGGTATTGCAGGCGGAGGAGGCGGCATTATTGCCTAAGCCGAAAGAGGCGGAGGTGTTTCCTTAAACACGCTTGATTGCACTCCCCTCTCCCACAGTGGGGAGAGGGGTTTGTGCCGCAGTCTGACGCTTGGGTTTTTCTGGAAAAGTCAGTTAGGCTTCATCACCGCCTTGATGATCCAAACCGCAGTTTCTTCGCTGGTTTCTTTAGGCAGGCAAATCATCCGGCTAATGGCCCGTTCGCCGGTATCTTCAATCCACATCTCCCGCACCTTGGCCGAATTGCGCCGCGCCCACACCACTTGCTTCAAATGTTGCCAGCGGTAGTGTTCCAATACGCTGGCCCGGCCGGTGCCGTCCCAATCCGCCTCGTAATTGCCCAGGTAATACTCCAAATCATTGATGACGCTGTCCTCGTCATTTTCCTCGCCGTCATTGTCGCCCAGCAAAGAAAAGCGGAAGTTTTCGCCTAAGAAAAACAGCACGGAATCGGGGTTCATGGATGTCTCCAATAGTTGCTTGTCAAGGGTATTCAAGCCAGCGCGTCGCGGAACACTTGCGCGACATGCAAAGCGGGTCGGCCAGCGCCTTCCAATATTTGTTGGCGGCAGGAAAAGCCGTTGCTCAACACGAGGCTGCTGGGGTTTTCGCGTAGTTTTGGCAATAAGGCCGCTTCGGCCATCTCCCACGACAGCGCCGCGTGTTCCGCCTCCAGGCCGAAACTCCCAGCCATGCCGCAACAGGAGGATTCGATAAAATCAAACTCTAGGCCGGGAATCAGCTTTAACACTTTGCGCATGGATTTCATCGCGCCCACGGCTTTTTGATGGCAATGGCCGTGGACTAATACTGTTTTGGGCAGCGGTTTTAAGTTGAGGTTTAAGGTTTTGGCTGTGTGTTCGCGGGCGATGAATTCTTCAAACAATAAAGCCTGCGCGGCGACGGTGTGGGCGTCTTCGCCTAAGCCCAAAGCCTTATATTCATCGCGCAAAGTCAGCAGGCAAGACGGCTCTAAGCCAACGATTGTCCGCCCGGCGGCGACATGCGGCAGCAGCGCGTCGAGCATGCGCCGCGCCTCGGCCTGCGCCTCCGCCACCCGGCCTTGCGCCAGATAAGTGCGCCCGCAGCACAAGGGCCGGTCGGTCTGCGCCGGCTCGGCGATGATGGCGCGGTAGCCGGCCGCCCGCAACACTTGCACCGCCGCGTCGGCAATGTCCGGGTCGAAATGGCGGCTGAAAGTGTCCACGAACAGCACGACTTCGCGCCCGGTAGTTGCGTCTTGGATTGCGGGCTTGGCCCAGGCCGCAGCGGCAGGCACCGGCAGGCGTCGGCCGGCGGCGATGCCGAACAAGGTCTCGCCCAGCCGCGCCAGCGTTGTCGATTGATTGCGCCAGACGATCAGCCGCCGCAGCCCGGGCCAGCGGCGCAGCCAAACCGGCAAGGTGGCGAACAGGCGGCGGCGCAGCGGCGGGCCGCTTTGCGCGTCGAGCTGGGCGAGGTATTCGACCTTAATCAGCGCCATGTCCACCGCGTTCTCGCATTCGCGCTTGCAGCCTTTGCAACTGACGCACAAATCCATCGTCCGCCGCAGCGCCGGGTCGGCCAGCGGCAGTGTGCCGTTCAGCGCCGCCTTCAACAGCCGCACCCGCCCGCCAGTGGACAATTGCTCGTCCTCGGTCACGCGGAAGCTGGGACACATCACGCCCTTGTCATTGAAGCGCTCGCAAGCCTTGCTGTTGATGCACACCGCCACCGCCTTGGCAAAATCGCCGCCGGTTTTCGGGATGTCGGCATAGGCATCGCCCAAGCCCGCGTCCTCGTAAGCCGACCAGTCTAGGAACGTTTTCATCGCAAACTGCCTTAAAAATTGTCATGTTCTTGTGTCGGCAGCAAGATTGCTGCCAGCCGTGTGGGGTAGGCATGAAATCAAAGGCTTAAGAAGTGGCCTATGCTGCGGCGGCGTGGTTTTGTCGGCAAGCTTACATGTTCGGCGCGGCGGCCGTTGCCGGTTTTAAGTTGTTTTTAAGCCAGCCGCGGGCATGCTAAGCCTCGCCCGTTGGGCGGAGTTGGCAAGGTTTGGCGCAGAACGCCCAAGCACTCGCCAAGATGAATCATCAACAAGCCTTTAGGAGTAATCGCGTCATGAAAAAATTGATTGTGTTTTTCGCGGCCATTGGCCTAGTCTTTGCCATCGGCGGTTGCGCCTCGTCCGGCGGAGGTGGTGGAGGCTATAGTGGTCCTAGCAATTATTACT
>JBJSYU010000431.1:0-3419 GCA_046089945.1 Candidatus Methylumidiphilus sp. | reverse complement strand
GTAAATACTTGGAGAAGTCGCCGCAAAATGTCCAAGCATCGTTAAGCGTGCAAAGGGAAATATATTCATCGACAATCCTTGAACTCAAATTTCCCTGCGGATCGAAACCCAATATCGAATGGGCCGGGATGCCCGCTTTGTATGACAATCTGCCCATAACGCCTGAATTGGTGAGGCTAAGCCGCAGAGCATACAAACGAGCGGGTTCGTCAAGCTGGGCCAGTTGCCGCCAAGCCTCATGTTCATCCACTGTGGCTCTTCCGCTGCTGCGTCCACCAACACGATTCAGCAAATTCGCCACCTCCTGCTCCTGCCGCATCACCCGTACCTGCCAGCCCGCCGCCAGCGTGATAGCCAAGAACATCAACACCGGCACTATCCGCAACAAACTCCACCCCGCCAAGCCCCGATAAACCCCAGAATTAAACCGCCCCCGCAGCCGCGCCCAAGCCAAGCCGAATTGATCCCGCAAAGACAGCAAAGCCACCCAGCGCTGCCGCCAAGTCAAAGCCTCGTCGAATTCTTTGGATTTGGCCCGCAGCAATTCCGTCCAGCGGTTGGCTTGTTTGTAGGCGTCGCGGACGCCCCGCGCTAGATAGTCGTGGTAGAGCAGCAGGAAATCGCCGCCTTGGCCGGATTGTCGGCGCAGCAGGCGGTTTTGTTCGAGGAAATCCAGCAGCGGGGCGGCATCGGCGGCGGGGTTGGGGCCGCTGGTCAGCGCGGCGGCGAAGTCGGCCAGCGCGGCGCGGCGGGTTTTGCTGCCATCTTCTTCGGCCAGCAGGGCCAGCGCCCGCAGCACCGCCGCCGGGTCTAGCCCCAGCGCGTGTTTGGCATCTTGCAGGTGCTTTTCCACATACTGCCGATCCAGGCCACGGGCGCCGCCGCGTTTGGAATATTGGGCCAAGGTCAAATAGCGGAAGCTACGCAGGGAATCCAACGCCAGCACCAAGCGCACCGGCAGAATCTGCCCGCCTTCGGACAAGTCGCGCAGCAAACGGGCTTGCAGTTGCAGCCAGCCGGCTTCGGGGTGCGCCACGACCACGCCATGGCTGTCGTCTTCGCTGATTTGCGCCAACAGCGGGCTGATGAGGTTGGCTTCGATCCGTGGCAGCGGGAAAGTGGTTGGTTCGGTGAAATGGACAGCCGTGAGCATGTATTCGTCTGTGCGGCAGACCAGTAGCAGATGCACTCGCTTGCGCCGCAATAGGCCGGCCAATGCGGCACAATCGGGGTTGGCGCGTTCCAAGGCATCCGGTTTCACGACCACACCCTCTTGCAGGAAATGCTCGCGGTGGGCGACGAAATAGTCGTCGATCTGGTCGAGGATCAGCAACAGGCGCTTCGGGGCGAGTTCGGGCAGTTTCGCCAATCGCTCGAAAATCTTGTCGGCGGGGGTTGCTTGCGCCGTGTCGCCCAGCAGTTGCCGCCGTTCTTTTGGGAATGCAGCTAAGGCTTGCGCCAATGCCCTGCGCAAGCTGCCGTCCCAGTCCAAACCAGAGGCGTCGATGAGCAGCGGCAGCAAATGGCTGTCTGGGTCATCGTCCAGCCGGGGCCGCAGGCCCGCCTTGACCAAGGCGGATTTGCCCGCGCCAGACTCGCCTTTCAAGACGGTAAGAACATTGTCCGTGCAAGTCTTGGCAAGGCCGGCGACTTCTTTTTCCCGCCCGATGAGATGGCGCGGGTCGTCGGCGTTGATGATGAAACGCTCAGGTTTGAGCAGTAGGGAACGGCGGGACAAAGCGGACAGCAAGGCATAACCTGCGGCCAAAGCAAACAACGCTGTGACTGCGCCATTCGCCATCGCAGGCTCGATGTGCTGTTGCGCCAATACCGCGTAAAAGGATTGCGACAGGTCGCCGAATTGTGCGAACAGGTCTTTCCAGCCGACGGCCAGTCCGCCAAATAGCGCCGACAACCAAGTCGAAAGATCGGTCAGTATTGTGCGAACCTTGGGCGACATCGGAGCCTCATTTGCGTGAATTGATTGCTGTGCGTTTTCCGTCGGCACATCCTGCTGGCGAGGAAATCAAAACAACTCCACCCAAGCAACACCAAACTCCGCCAATCCCACAGGCGCGATAATCTCCCCGCGTTCGGGAATATGCTTTTCCAGATATGCCCCATCGGCAGGGCGGCGATAGACTTCCACCAGTTGGTGGCCTAAATCGACGATCCACACTTCGGGGATGCCGTGGCGGGCGTAGAGGGGGAGTTTGATGTCTTGGTCGAAGCGGAGGCTGCTGTCGGCGACTTCCACTAGCAGCAGAATATCTTCGGGGCCGGGGTGGGCATGGCGGTAGAAATCCTCGCGATACCTTAACAGGGCGATATCGGGCTGCGGTTCTGAATTTTTGCCCAATCGTATGGGGTCTTGCACTGATACGATGGCCTTGGTTCCGGCGTGGTGAGTGAAAATAGCGTTCAGGCGTTTGACAACGGAAGTATGGCTTGTGCCTATCGGTGCCATGTCAATAATCTCCCCTTCAATCAATTCAACTCGTTCATTAGGTTTCAAAATGCCGGTTTCGGCCATGCGGTAGTATTCGTCCACGCTGTAGCGGTGGCGTTGGATGAGGGGGGCTGCGGCGGACATGTCGGGTTCCTCTGCGGGCAAATCGGTTGGGTTGGCGTAGGCGCTGATGCCAAAACGCGCATCCTAAGGCATTCTTGCGTTAGGCGTTTTGAGCGGACGCGAAAACTATACCGGACAACGTTGGGTTTGCAAGCGGCGGTGCGTGGGCATCTTGTCGCGGACAGCTAAATGCCTGTTCTGGTGAGATTTTAGGCGTCCAACGCTTGCTTTGGGCGGGTTTGGAGGGGCCAAAGCAAGCTTTGGACTCCAGTGCCGACTCGTGCGGAATCCTTAAGCTAACCTGATTGGCAATATGCTTCAGCCAGCAGGAAGAAACGCTTTCGCTAAGTCCAATTTGTTGGAACCCGGCCAGTTCGCCATCCTTGGGCGCTGGATTCCGGCTCCCGGCCGGAATGACGGAGATTTTTTCAGCATTGGCTGAACCATCTTGTTAATCAGGTAAGCTAATGGCGTTGAGGGTGGGCGCGGGGAGGCGCTGCGCCGATGGCGCAGCTTGCAACAAAAGGGGAGAGGGTAGGGCGGCGGATACCCCGCCGCGTCAGGCGTAAAACGGCGATTCGGCGGGTTTGGCGAAGGGGTTTTGCAGTTCTTGCGTGAGGAAGGACACGGCGCGATCCATCAGCGGGATTCTTGCGCCTTCAATCACTTTCACGCGGTTTTGCCGGAAGTTTGCGGCGAGTTCGCCGAGCTTGATTTCCTGCACTTTCATGCCCCGGCGGTTGACAAAAACGCACAGCGAAGTGCTGGGGCTTTTCCAGGCCAGCTTGGCCCGGCCGAGCTTACTGTCTTCGTTGATGAATTCCACCCAGTCGCCGACCTTGAGGCG
>JBJSYU010000430.1:0-18965 GCA_046089945.1 Candidatus Methylumidiphilus sp. | reverse complement strand
CCCCGGCAGGAAGCCCGACAAACTCGTAAAAGCCCCGGCCGTCGCTGACCATCGCCGCCAACACATTGGCACGGCCCGCATCCCACAGATTGACGGTGATGCAGGACAAGCCCGACTCGCCGGTCGATTGCTGGCCGTCGCGGTTGCTGTCATACCAGATGAAATCGCCGATCCGCGCCGCCGGCTGGCCATTGCTGAGGAACAGGCCGGCGTCCACGCTGATGTTGTCGCCCGTCAGCGCGAACACCGGTGTCTTGCCGCTGCCGTCCACATCGCTGTCGAAGCTGTCTTGCAGATTGCCCGAACCTTGGTTTTGTGGGGCGTAGCCGTAGCCGGGCGGCGCTTGGAAGCCGACGACATAGCGGCCGGCACCGACATTATTGAAGCGGTAAAAGCCGGAGCCGTCGCTGGCGGTGGTTTGCAACAGCGTCGCGCCGTCTTCGGCGTACAGGTTCACCGACACGCCGGCCAAGCCGCGCTCGCTGGCTTGTTGGATGCCGTCTTGGTTGGCGTCGAACCACACCCGGTCGCCCAGGCTGTAGCCTTGCGTGAAGCCAAAGTCCGCCGTCAGGTTGTTGTTGGCGTCGCCGTCCGGGCCGTTTTGACCGGCTTCGCTTGTGCCTAGGGTTTCACCCAAAGGCTCTTGGCCCGCGCCCAACGTGACGGCGGCGCTGGCGATGCCGCCGCGCAAGACGCTGCCGTTGCCCAAAGGCTGATCCATGCCATGGTCGCGGCCATCGTTGGCGACGGTGAAATCAGCGGCCACGCCGCTGCTGTTGACCAAGTTGCCCAAGGCTGCTGTGGCGGCCTTATCGACCACGACAACGTATTGGCCGTAGTACAGGCCGTCGAAGCGGTAATGGCCGCTGCTGTCCGTGGCCTGCGTGGACAGCGCCGAACCGGTAGCCTGACCAGCGGCGTTGGCCGCAAACAGTTTCACGCTGACGCCGGCGATGCCAGACTCGCCGCCGTTCAACACGCCGTCGTTGGCGGTGCCGTCACCGGCGCCGTCGTCCAAAAACACGCGGTTGCCCAGGCTGTAGGTGGCGGTGAAGCCAAAGTCCAAATCCTGCTGGGCGGCGCTAGCCAGCGTGACGGCGCGGCTGACCGCGCCGTAGCCGGCCAGCAGGCTGCCGTTGTTGTCGTTGTCCACGCCGTTGGCGGGGTCGGCGACGGTCGTGCTGGCCAACAGCCCGGCCAAGGGCTTGCCGCGCAGGAAGTTCACCGCGTCAATCTGCACGATGAAGCGCCCGGCCGGCAACTGGCCGAAGCTGTAGTAGCCGGGGTTGCCGCCGGCGGTGTAGGTCGTCGTCGTGGTGTAGTACTGGTCTACGCCTGCGGTGAAAGCACCGTCATTGTTGCTGTCGCGGTACAAATTGACGCGCACGCCGTCGATGCCCTGTTCGCCGCCGAACGGTTCGTACACGCCATTGTTGTTGGCGTCGAACCACACGCGGTCGCCTAGGCTGGCGGTGCCGGTGGGCATAATCAGACCAGCGTCCCAATTGATGTCGTACTGGCCGGCGACAACGCTGAAGCTGGCGGTGCGCCCGGTGGCCGGGTCGGCTTTCGAGGCGGTCTGGTTGCTGCTGCCGGTGGCGCTGCGGCTGGTGAAGCTGGCCCCGGTGGGCTTGCTGAACTCCAGCACATAGGAACCCGGCGGCAGGGTGTCGAAGCGGTAGAAGCCGGGATTGCCGTTCTGGTCGTCGGCGGTGACGGTGCTTGCGACCGGCGTCGAGGTGTTGCTGCTGGCAAAGGCTTTGACGATGACGCCGTTGAGGCCGTCGTTGCTGGCCTCGTCTTGGATGCCGTTGGCGTTGCGGTCATACCAAACATAGTTGCCGACCGAGGCAGTGGTCGCCACTTTCAGCCCCATGTCCCAGTTGTAGTCGATCTGATCCCAGTTCAACGTGACCGGCGCCGTGGTGTTGCTGGCCGGATCCACGTCGGAATCCAGCGCGCGGTTGCTGCCGGCATTGCGCGGGATGACCGCGTAACCGACCGGCGGGTAGAACATCGCGTAAAACGTGCCGGGGGTCAGGTTGGTGAATTGGTAGAAGCCGGGGTTGCCCGCCGCGTCGTTGGTGGTCAGCGTGGAATCGACCACGCTGCCGTCATCGCGGTGCAAGTCCACGCGCACACCGTTGATGCCCGGCTCGGTGGCGTCTTGCAGGCCGTTGCCGTTGCTGTCCAGCCAGACATGGTTGCCATAGGCCGGGGGCTGCGGCGCCTGCACGGCGATGCCGACTTTGATCGGCTCAGACGGCAGCAGCGCGGCACTGTTGTCGGCGCGGATGGCGGCATAGCCAAACGAGTTCCAAGCAATTTCGCCATGCGTCGGCGCACCTATCGGGGCGCGCATCGGCCACGTCAGTTCGAGCTTGTCCAGCGGGTTCAGCACGATATTGCCAAAGTCGAACTTCAGCGCCTGCACACGGGTGATGTCATCCGGCGGCGTGATCGACCAATTTGGCGCGGCGCAGCCGGTGGGCGAGTAGCCAAACTCCGTCCGGCAAGGATTGCCCTCGGTGCTGTAATACACCACCACGCCCGCCGGGGCGACGACCGGCGCAATCAGATTGGGCCGCCACGCGCTCAAGCGGTTTTGCGGGTCGAGCACGCCGGTGTCGTTAGTGAACGGCAAAATGTCGATGACCTGCGCGTTTTTCATCGCAATATTGCCGACGTTGCTGACTTGCAGCTTGTACAGCAAGCTGCCGCCGGCCACGGTCAGGCCGTTGCTGGGGTATTTGCTGTAAGCGCCGTCGATCTGGCCTTTCACCCACAACACCGACTCCATCGCGGCGGTGGCGTTGACGGTGATGTTGGCGGCGGCGTTTTTCGAGCCGCACAGCGTCTCGGCCTTGTCGCCGTCGCCGTCCAAATCATTGCTGTCCACCGGCAGCGGCGTATAGCAACTGCCGCTGTTGACGCTGCTTAAAGCCGGATTCAGCAGATAGGCGAAATTGCCAATCACACCAGCCGGGGTGCCGGGCTTGACCTTGGCCTGGAAGCGGATTTTCGCCGTGGCATTGGCCGGCAGCGCGTAAGCCGCCGTGCCTTCCAAGCGCCAGCGCAGCAAAGTGCGCCCGCTGCCGTTGTAATTGGGGACGGCCTCGAACAAAGGCGTAGGCATGCCGGTCGGGCGGGCGTAGACGCTCCAGCTATTCGCCACATAGTCCAGCCCGGCGTCCAGCAAATCGCCTAGCACAGGGTTGGCGAGCGCGGCACCGGCGCTGCTGCCGTTGTTCAGCGCGATTTCATAGGTCACGGTGTCATTGGGCAGCACACTGGCAGCGCCGACAACCGACTTATCGACCTTCGGCACCGGCAAGGTGATCGGATCAACCACGACCGGCGCCACCACCGTCACATTGGCGACGCTGCTGCCGCTGCCGGCCACGCCGTTGTAGCTGTAGCTGTACATGCCGGTGTTGACAATGATATTGCCCGGCACAACCGGGGCGCCGCTGCGGTCGCTGGCCAGCACGGTCGCCACAAAGCTGGGGTCGGCGGTGCTGCCGGATGGCTTGTAGGCGGTCGGCAAGTTGCTGTAGGTGTAGCGCAGCCGCGTGATGTAGACGCCCGTGCCAAGGTTCATCGACGACACCGCGACGCTGTAGGTCGAACTGGTGACGGCGCGCGGGAAGCCCGGCACCGGCGTCCAATTGCCGTTGGCGCTGCTTTGGTACTCCACCGCCACCGTCGGCGCGACGTTGTTAGAGGTCGTGCCGGAACGGATCGCCGTGACGTTCAACTGCGGCGGGATGGCGTCTTCGATGGAGAAATTGCTCAAGCCGACGTTGCCGGTGTTGGCGGTGTCGAAATAATAAGTCAGCGACTGGCCGACCGTGGCGGTGCTGGCACTGGCTTTCTTGGTGAAGGTGCGCGCGGCGGCGCCGGCGGACAGGGTGTGGGTCAGGCTGGTGGTCAGCGGCGTAATCGCCACATCGCCGCCCACGCCCGGCACGGTGCCGGTGACAGCGGCGGTGTTGGTGACGCTGCCGCCGAGGGCGAAAACGCCGGTCGGGTAACGCAGCGTCAGGTTGTACAGGCCGCAACTGGCGGTGCTGCTGATATTGCCCAGCGCGTAACTCACATTGCCATTGGCGTAAACGCCGTTGCCGCTGGCGGACACGAACACCGCACCGGCCGGCAAGACATCGGTCAGCACGGCATTGTTGAGGTTCAAAGTGCTGCTGTTGGAGCAAACCTGCAACTGGTACACCACGTCCTGATCCAAGGCCGCGCCAGTGCCGCCGGACACGCGGGTCTTCGCCACCGTCCATTTGTTGCTGGCCGTCGCCGCCACCGTCACCGGCGGGCTGCTGGCGGAAACCGCGCCAGTCGCCGCCATCGTCGCGGTGTTGACCGCCTGCGCTCCGTTCGCGGTGACGCCGACCGGAAATTTCACGCTCAGCTTCAACTGCCCGGTGGAACCGGCCGGCAAGGGATTCACAAACGTCCATTTGGCGGTGCGCGTCGCCGCCGTGTAAGCCACAGCGGTGGTGTGCGCACTGCTGAACAGCGTGACATCGCTGGCGGCGCCGGACAGCTCGACCGGCAACACGTCGGTCACGGTTGCGGCGAGGCAGTTTTCGGTGATGCTGGCGCATTTGTATTGCAGGGTGTAATCGAACACCACACCGACCGCGACGCTGGACACGCTGGTGGTCACAGTCAACTGCAATTGCGGGGCGGCGAACGCCGGACGGACGGCCAGCAGCGTAAGCAACAGCCAAAACAGCCCGAAGGCTGTGCTGGATGATGGCTGGCTGGCGCTCAATTGGCATGCTTTCATGATGGCACCCCTGTTATAAAAATTGGTGGCGGTTGGCCGGAAAATCGCTAATGTCATTGGCTAAGGGCGGTACAGTTTTTATTTTAAGAGCGGATAAACAGCGAACCCTGGCGCGAAGCGGTCGGCGAGAAGATTTCATACATCACTTGCTTCACCGTCCACGGGGCGCTGGCGGCAAACTTCAGGCTGGCGCCGGAGGTGACGCGGCCCATGAAGAACACCGTCTGCTGCGTCGGCTTCGCCGGGTCCACCGCGTACACTTTCACGAACACGGTGTCTTGGCTCAAATTGAAGCCGGCCAGTTCGGGCAGGTCGGCACCGTTGATGGTGACGGCGTTTTGAAAGTTGCTGAAGCTGAACTGGCGTTTGAAATTGAAGCTGGCCACTTGCTCGGCGTCCTGGGCGATGTTCAGCGCGCGGGCCACCGGCAACCAGGTGAAGGTCGGGTAGCGGCTGTCGCTGATCGTGACCACATAAGCGCCGGCGGGCACTTGGTTGAAAGTATAGGTGCCGTTGGTGTCGCTGACTTGCGTTTGCAGGCAGGCCGGCGTGGCGGCGTTTTGCAGGGACAGGCACAGGCGGCTGCCGGCGATGGCAAGGCCGTTTTCATCGCTCACCGTGCCGGTGACAGAGGCGCCTAAGGCGACCGAGGTGGCCAGCAGCAGCATGAGCGACAGGAGGAATTTGTTCACGGGGTTTACCTTTAATATTCGGGTTCTATAGTCTTGCCGCCGTTTTGCGGTCTAGCGACTGAATAAAAGCAAACATCGGGCCAACCTTTAAAATTCATAAAAATCAATATATTGTATTTTTAATTTATCTTAGGCTGTAGCGCGTGAGACACTAAGACACAGTTTAAGTGTATCAACAAAGTCTCAGGAAACAGTTTTGAGACAGCCTTGTTTGTTCTCTTTGCCCTAAACTTTCGGGAAACCCAGCATGACCGACAACACAAACCCCGCGTGGCTAGAGCAGGCTTTCGCCGCGCTGCCCGGCGCGGCGGCCGTCGCCGACCTGCGGCAAACGGGGTTTCCCGTGGTTTACGCCAATCCGGCGTTTAGCCGATTGACCGGCCACGCGCAGGTGCCAAACGTGCCGCTCGCCGCCTTGTGCGCGGACGAGGCCGGGCGGGCGCGGCTGGCCGAGGCTTTCGCCGACGGGCAGGAAACCCGGATTGAACTGCGCAGCCGACGCGCTGACGGTTCGGCATTTGACGGTGCCTGGGCCATCGCCGCACCGGCCGAACTGCCCGGCCTGGCCGTCGTGCTGCTGGCCGACACCACGGCGCAGCGGCAGGCGTTGGCGGTGCTGGCCGAGGAGCGCGACCGCCTGCTCGGCTTCATCGAGTACGCCCCGCTGGGCATGATCGCCTTGGACTGGGTCATCAGCGGCGTCGCCATCCTCAACGCGGCGCAGGCCCATATGCCGATCATCCACGTCAACGCCGCCTTCGAGAAGCTGACCGGCTACAGCGGCGAAGAGGCGGTCGGCCGGCCTTACGGCTTGCTGTTCAAAGGCGACGGCAACCAAGCCGCGTTGCAGCACGTCGAGCAAGCGTTGGCGCAGCGGCGCGAACTGCGCATCGAACTGCGCAGCTACCGCAAAGACGGCTCGTGGTTTTGGACTGAGCTGGCGCTGTCGCCGGTGTTCGACGAACACGGTCGGCTGACCCATTATCTGGGCGTGCAGACCGACATCAGCGAACGCAGGCAGGCCGAAGAAAACCTGCGCGGGCTTAGCGAAGAACTGCGGCGCAGCCGCGACAATCTCGTCTCCATCCTCAACGAATTCCCCAACAGCACGCTGATTGTCGAAGCCGACGGCACCGTCGCCTTCGCCAGCGCAAGCTGCCTGGGCATCATCGGCGTGACGGCGGAACAGGCCGGCCAGCATTGGCGGCAGGTGTTTCCCATCGACAAGCCCGCCGCCGAAGCCCTGCGCCACGCCCTTGCCGCGCCCGCCGCAAGCCGCAAGCCGCTGGATCTGCGCTGGCAAGACGCCAGCGGACAGGCGCGCTGGGTGGAATGCGTGGTCAAGGACGACCCCCGCGACCCGGCGCGGCGGCTGGTGTTTCTGGAGGATGTCAGCGAATTGCGCACGCTGCGCGAGACCCTCGCCACCCAGCGCCACGGCGGGCTGGTCGGCGACAGCGAGCCGATGCGCGAAGTCAACCGGCTGATCGGCGAGATTGCCAAAGGCGACTGGACGGTGTTGATCGAAGGCGAGACCGGGGCCGGCAAGGAGCGTGTCGCCCAAGGCATACACGAGGCCAGCCCGCGCCGCGCCGGGCCGTTTATCGCCGTCAATTCGGCGGGCTTGAGCGAATCGCTGCTGGCCAGCCAATTGTTCGGCCACAAGAAAGGCGCGTTCACCGGGGCGAGCGCCGACCAGGCCGGCTTTTTCGAGGCGGCTTCTGGCGGGACGATCTTTCTGGATGAAATCGGCGATTTGCCGCTGCCGATGCAAGCCGCGCTGCTGCGCGTGCTGCAAGAGCATGAGGTGACGCGGCTCGGCGAAACCCGCGCCCGCCGCGTCGATGTGCGCGTGGTGGCGGCGACGCACAAGGATCTCGCCGCCGAGGCCCGCGCCGGGCGCTTCCGCGAAGATTTGATGTTCCGCTTGCGCGTGGCGCGGGTGTTGCTGCCGCCGCTGCGGGAACGCAAAACCGACATACCTTTATTGGTGGAACATTTCCTCAAGCCCGCCAGCCGCCAAGCCGGCAAAAACATTGAGTCGCTGAGCGCCGAAGCCTGGCAAAGCCTGCTGGCTTACGACTGGCCGGGCAATGTCCGCGAACTGCGCGCCTGCGTGGACTTCGCGTCGATCTGCTGCCAAGGCGGCAAAATCCAAGTGGGCGACCTGCCGCCGGAAATCCGCGCGCTGCGCCCTGCCCTGCCCGCCGAGCCGCTGTTCGCCCCGGAGGCCGATGAGCGCGAGCGCATCCTCGCCGCGCTGAAGCAAACACGGGGCAAGCGCCTGCATGCCGCCAAACTGCTGGGCATCAGCCGGGCGACGTTTTACCGGCGCTTGAAGGAATTGGGATTGGGGGAGGACGATTAGGGGCTGAGCTTGCGCCGTTGGAGCGCCGGCATCCTTGCCGACGTTTGCGGCATTTGCAGGCTTTGGCCGGCAGGATGCCAGCGCTTCAATGTGAACGACCGGCAGGATGCCGACGCTCCGACGGTTATACGGAAACCGGCTTGCGGCGAACCACGCGCATCGCCGCCCAGCCGACGCCAAACAGCGCCAGCCCGAAGGGTTCAGGCGCCGCGTTCGTGGACACGGTGTAGGCCAGCGAGCCGAAGCCGGAAGCGCCGACATACGGCACATACGCAAAATAAGCGTCGCTAGTGTCCGTTGCGCCGCCGACCAGAGTGAAATTGGGGTCAAACGCGGTGACACTCACATGCAGTCCGGCAAAAACCCCAGCGACAAACTCGGCATGCGCCGAGGCGGCGTCGGCCAGCGTAAATGTGTTGCTTCGGAAGGTGAACGACAGCGCACTGAGCGCGGCCTGCCCATCATTGACCGAACCGGCCAGCCCGGCGTCGTCAAAACTGACCGAGCCGCTGTACGCTGCGCTCGGCAGGCTCCCCGGACTAGCATCGGTGACGCCGCTGAAATCGTAATTGAAAACAACCGCCTGCGCACTGGCGCTGCCAAACAGCGCGGCGCACAGCGCGGCGCGGATGAGGGGTTTGGCTAAATGGATCATCGTTTTTCTCTGTGTTAATGATGAAGGGCGCGATCCTAAAGGCGCGGGTGCGCCCCCAGCGGCCAGCATTGGGGGCGCGGTTTCTGCGGTAGCGGCTTAGAACGTGAAGTTGGCGGGAACAGCCAAAGCTTGGCAACTGACTCCGTTCACCACAATCATCGAACGCTTAGGCGACGGGCCGGCGCTGCCGTCCGGGTCGATGCTGATTAAGCTGTTGGCGGTGCCGGAGGCCGTGCAGACCACATGGCCGCTGGCCAAAGGATTCGCGCTGTTGACGCCCAAGCCTTGCAGCAGGCCGGTCAGCACGATCTTATCGACGTTCGGGGTAAAGTCGGTGAGGGTGTCGATGCCGTCCATCACGCTGGTGTAGACAAACTCATCGTGGTCGATGTTGCCGGTAAGCGTGTCACGGCCTGTCAAGCCAGTCAGCCTGTCGCGGCCTATCGTGCCGGCCAAGATGTTGACGTTGCCCGTGTCGGTGATCGCGTTGAAGCCCGTGGTCAGGTTCAAGCCGACCACGACCGGGTCATGATCCGAGGAGCGATAGGGATTTGCGACATAGTAGTCCGGCCCGCAGGTGCCGCAAGCGGGCTGCTTGAACTCCACGTTGTAATCAATGACCGAAGGCTCGTCGGCATTGATGTGCCAATGCTTGACGCTGGATACCTTGGGCGACAACGACGCGGTGGTGATGGCATGATCCAAGCGGCCTGCGGCGCCGTCAAACACATAAGAATAACCGGGGTTCTCAAACAGGCCAGACTGATCGACAAAACCGTTGCTGGTCAAATCGAAAATCGGGTCTTCTTGGCCGTAGGCGTTGAAATCGCCGATCAGCAAGGCATCGGTGATGCCGTTGGTTGACAGCCAACTGCGCAGCCGCTGCGCTTGCTGGACGCGCTGGTTGTTCCAGCAGCCTTGGCCGTCGCCTGAATCCTCGTTGGGCGCGTCGCTGCCAGCCGTCGGGCAACTGCTCTTGGATTTAAGATGGTTGACGACCACGGTGAATTGCTCGTTGTTCTGCGCCTGGAATGTCTGCAACAACGGCGGACGGTTGTTGATGGCATTGGTGTCGCTCAAGGGGCTTCCGACCTGCGTCACGGTGGCCGGCTTGTAGATCATCGCCACGCGGATGGCGTCGGTGCCAGTGCCAGCGGCAGGCAGCGGCAACGCCGCGTAAGTGTTTGCGCCCATCGCCGTGTTCAGCCCATCCACCAGATTTTGCGCGGCGGTGTTGCCGTTGTTTTGAATCTCCATCAAACCGACCACATCGGCGTTGATCGCTTGGATCGCCGCGATGATCTTATTGCGCTGGCGGGTGAACTCGGCGCTGTTGTTGGCGCCCCGGCAGTTGGACGCCGACACAGACGCGCCCAAGGAGCAACCCTGGCCAGACTGGCCGCTGGCGGTGTTGCCGTCTTGGAAGGTGGTGAAGTAGTTCAGCACGTTGAAGCTGGCGACTTTGACATTGCCGCCGACAACTTCGGGCGTGGCGGTGCGGGGATTGGCGCGGGTGAACGTGACGGTTTGCGTCGGGTGGATTTTGTAGTCGCCGAAGCCGGTGTTGTCGCTAGTCGCCAAGCCGTAGTCGATGACGCCAGTGATCGAAGTGGTGGTGTCGCCGGCCCGCAGCGTATTGTCCACCGCGCTGATGTAAGGCGTCGGATTCGGGTTCTGCACCGTAGTGCCGTCATCCAGGATAATCCGGCGGCGGGCGTTTTCGTCGGCCAACAGGTTGGCCTGCGCACCCGGACGGTATTTGTTGGTCGGGTTTTCCATGCGCCCGCCAACCGACAGCGTGACTTGACCGTAACGGCCTAGGAAGAAGTTCTGCGACGCGGTCAGCGGGCCGGTCAGCCTCACCAACATGCCTTCGACTTTTTCCAGATCGTCATTGACGGCTTCCGGCAGCGTGACGGTTGTGGGTGACGGCAGAGGGTTGCCGGCGGACAAGACGGTGATGCCGGTTGGCGAGGTCAATTCGGTGACGGTATGCGCCAGCGTGTCGGCATTGGCGGCCGCGCCGGTGTTGAACTCGGTCACGGTGCCGCTGACGCGGATGGACTGCCCGACGCTCACCGTCGGCGCCGTGCTGGTGAACACCAAAATGCCGTCGGAGGTGTTGGCGTTGCCGTCGCCGGTCGGGTCTTGCAGGTAAAAGCCATTGTTGTTGAGCTTGGTGACAATGCCGCTGGTAGTTACGGATTGGCCCACTATCGGGCTGGCCGCGCCGCCGCCTTGGATCTGGTAAACCGGCGTCAGCGCGGCGGAATCGTTGTCGGTGATGGTGATGTTTTGCGCAACCGTGCTGCCCAAGGTCACGCCGCTGGACGGATTGGAGATCGTCAGCGTGGCGGTCTCGGCGCCTTCAACCAGCGCGTCGTCCACCACGGTAAAGGTCACGGAACCGCTGGTCAATCCGCTCGGAATGGTGATCGTGGTGTTGCTTAAGCTGTAGTCGCCGGCGGTGATGCCAGTGCCGGTCACGCCTAAGTCGATGGTTTGGTTGCCGCTTACCGCAAATGCCGCCGTGGCGGTGACGGTGATGGCGGTCGCCGTGGCCTCGCTGCCACTGTTGGAACTGACCGACAAATTGACCGTCGGCGCCGGCGGAACGTCGTTGTCGGTGATGGTGACGTTTTGCGCAACCGTGCTGCCCAAGGTCACGCCGCTGGACGGATTGGAGATCGTCAGCGTGGCGGTCTCGGTGCCTTCGACCAGCGCGTCATCTACCACGGTGAACGTCACAGAGCCTGTGGTCTGTCCGCTGGGGATGGTGAGGGTGGCGTTGCTTAAGCTGTAGTCGTCGGCGGTGATGCCGGTTCCTGTCACGGCCAGGCTGACGGTTTGATCGCTGGTGACAGCGGCGGAGGCCGTGGCGGTGACAGTGATGACGGTTGCGCCCGCTTCGCTGCCGGTGTTGGCGCTGACCGACAGGTTGACGGTGGGATTGCCGACCGTGCCGTTCGGCGTCAGCGAGAAGTCGTCCACGGCCAAGCCGTCGTCGGACCCGGAAATATCGAAGTCAGTCCAGCGAATCCAGAAAGTGGCGCCATTGGCAATCGAAAGCGAAGAAATCGTTGAAGAGACCGCTGTGCGATTGCCCGCCGCATTGCCGTCCAATGCCCCGACCGCCGCCGCCAAGTTCGGGCTGTTAAAGTCTAGGGCATTGACATCAATCCAACCCGTGGCGGCACTAAGGTCTGTCGCGGTGGTGCTGTACTGGAAATCAATGCGGTCGGCACTGCCACGGTTGAGGACGCCCGCCCGCCATTGTTCGCCGTTGTAAGCGATAGGCAGGCTGGTGATGGTTGAGCCGGTGTTATTGGTGAAGCAGGCACCGAACGACGGCACCAAGCTGCCACTGCGCAGCCCGCCCAACGCACGGTCGGCGGGAACGGCGGCACTGCCAAAGCTGTAAGTGTTGCCAGCATTGTCGCTACCCGTGCCAGCCGTGTAAGTCGTGTTGGCGTTAGTGCCAGTTTCCAGCATGGCCCAGCCAGCGATGCTCAACGTGCCGGTGCCGCTGCTCGCTAAACTATTAAAATTTTCGGTGTAAGCCACGCCCAGCGTGGTCAAGGACACGCAAGCGGCTTGGGCGGCAGACATGGAATTCAAAGCGGCAAAAACCGCCAAGGCAATGTTGTGCCGTTTTTTAATGTTGCGGCCTGTCATGTATGCGTCTCCAAAATTAAGTGCGGATGCTTATAGGCGGCGTTTGCTGGGGATCGCCGCAAACGCCAGATTTTTTCCGCCTTAATTATTCCGATGCAACATGACGGGTGGGTGACTGGTTTGTGACGTGTCGCCCATCTGTCCCAGCCGCCCGCCCGCCACATCAGGCAACACCCGCAACACCTTGCCAAAGCCCCGCCGCGAGTTTCGCGCACGCGAAACTGGTCGGCCCAGCATAAGCGGCTAAAATTCCGCCCTCGTCCCCGCCACCGCAAGCATAGGCATCCCTACAACCTTTCAAAGCATTGATTTTGTCTCATCTTCCGCTGGAAGAAAAGCCTGGCCAGATGGCTGCGCAACCACGGGAGACTTTGCCCGCTGCGCTGGCGCGTGTGCCTTGAAATTGCCTGGAGGCCACAAAACGCGGCGCCCCATGCCGCGACAAATGGACGGCGACTCGATTGCCAGAAGCTTAAGTTTCGCGCACGCGAAACTTGGGTCAGCCCCGGCGACAGCGCTCAACCCCGATACAAACCGCCCGCCGCATCCAACAGCCGCTTTTGCGCGGCAAAATGCCGGTCGATGTAGCCCAGTTCCAAGCGCTCGTGGCGCGTCTGCGCGGCGACTTGCTTGACCAATTCAGGATCGAGCGCGGCCAAGCGCCGCCCGGTGGACATCGCCAAAACCTGCGTCTGCGCCGCCCGTTCGACGAAATACAAATCGTCAAACGCCTGCGCGACGGTCGGCGCGGCGGTGATGACGCCGTGGTTGCCGAGGAACAGCACTTCGGCCTCGCCCAATATCCGCGCCATGCGCTCGCCGACCGCGTCGGCCAAGGCCACGCCATCATAATCCGTGTCGTAGGCGACGCGGCCGTAAAAGCGGCAGGTGGTATGCAAAGCCCATTCCAGCCGCCCGTTCTCCAGCATCGCCAACGCCGTCGCATAGGGCTGGTGGGTGTGGAACAGCACTTTTGCCTGCGCGGCGATGCGGTGGATTGGCGCGTGGATGTGGCGGGCCGAGGCGGCGGGTTCGCCGTCGCCGCGCACCACGCCGCCGTCCAAGTCGCAGACGATCAAATTGGCGGCGGTGATTTCCAAAAAATGCAGGCCAAACGGGTTGACAAGACAATGCCGCCCGTCGGGCAGCATCGCCGAAAAATGGTTGGCGATGCCTTCGTGCAGGCCGCACGCCGCCGCCATTTGGAAGGCGGCGGCAAGATCGAGGCGCAAGGCCCATTCGGTTTCGTCGCAGTTGAGCATGGTTTGAGTGTCCTTCAGGTGAGGGTTAAACAGAGCATGCGCCAACATGCGGCAGCGCCTGCGCCTTGTCAATCGGGACAAGCACGGCGCCTTGCGGCTATGCTGTATAAGCCTTAAAAACCTTCAACCGCCATAGGAGCGAATCCATGAGCCAAACCCCTAAACTGCGCTGGGGCATCCTCGGCGCCGCCCGCATCAACGAGCGCCTGTTACCCGCCATCGTCGCGGCGCACAATGCCGAACTGGTCGCCATCGCCAGCCGCCGCCCCGGCGCGGCGGCGGAAACCTTGGCGAAATACGCCCCGGCCCAACAATCCCATGTCCGAACCTATGACGATTTGGATGCTTTGCTGGATGATGCGGATGTCCAAGCGGTGTATCTGCCGATGGCGAACCATGAGCATGCCGAATGGGCGCTGAAGGCGATCCGCCGGGGCAAGCATGTGTTGTGCGAAAAACCGATGGCGCTGACCGTGGCCGATATCGAGGCCATCGCGGCGGCGGCGACCGAACACCGCGTCGTCGCCATGGAGGGCTTCATGTACCGCTTCCATCCGCAGCATGCGCGGGTGCGTGAG
Source organism: Candidatus Methylumidiphilus sp. (assembly GCA_046089945.1). GTDB lineage: Bacteria > Pseudomonadota > Gammaproteobacteria > Methylococcales > Methylococcaceae > Methylumidiphilus. Next base: position 4,934 of record JBJSYU010000430.1, on the reverse strand, counting down.
ATTATCCAGTCCGGCCTCATCGGCGAAGTGCGCGGCGTCCATGCCAGTTTTTCGTTCATGATGCGCCCGGCGCGGCTGTACCGGCTGGCGGAACCGACCGCGCGCGGCGGCGGGGCGATGTGGGACATCGGCCCGTATGCGATCCATTCGGCGCGCTGGTGCTTCGACACGCCGCCGGTCGCGGTGACGGCGTTGGCGAAATATGTGGACAGCGGCGCCGACATCACCACCAGCGGCGTGTTGGATTTCGGCGACGGCCGCCATGCGCATTTCGACCTGAGCTATGAGTGGGCCAGGCAATCGTCTTACGCGGTCGTCGGCACACAAGGCGGGGTGAAGTGCCACAGCGCGTGGACATTGCCGGAGGATGCGCCGGTGGTGTCGTGGTGGACGGAGGACGGGCAACGCGGCGAGGACGTTTTGCCCGGCGCGAACCATTTTGTGCTGGAAGTCGAGCATTTCAGCGCCTGTGCGCTGGACGGCGCCCCTCCCCTGCTGTCGCTGGACGACGCCAAGGCCAATTGCCGAACGATAGTGGCGGTGTTGGAGTCTGCGGCCAGCGGGCGGACAGTCCGGCTGGCCGACTGACTGGCTCTCCCCTGCCCTGCCATAAGGCTTTGTTTAAACTCTCACCGCATCCTACAGACATGACTGGATTTACCGTACATTTCCAAAAACCCGCAGACTGGGCGGATTCCGTTTACATCCATTTTTGGCGGGCCGCCGGCGCGGAGACGATTTGGCCCGGCGTATTGATGAAAGCAGGGCAAGGCGGCTGGCATTCCTACCATTTCCATGCCCACGCCGCGCATTTTGTGTTCAACGACGGCCAAGGCCGGCAGACCGATGACCAGCACCGCTATGAGGACGGCTGGTTTGACGGCCATTGGCATGCGGGCCAGCCGTCCGGCAAAAAACCGCCCGCGCCCAAGCCGCAGCCGCCGGCTTATCCAGTCACGCCGCTGGCCCGCTTGCAGCCCCGGCCCGTGCAGGAACGCGCGGACTTCCGCGAGGAGACGATTTATTTTTTGATCACGACGCGGTTTTACGACGGCGACCCCTCGAACAATTTTTATTGCCGCGACCGCATCCAGCTCAACGGACAGGGCCAGCCGGAAGACCCGCATTGGCGCGGCGACTTCACGGGGCTGATTGAGCGCCTGGACTATATCCGCGACTTGGGCTTCACGGCGATTTGGATCACGCCGCCGGTGGAAAACCGCTCCGGGCTGGATTACCACGGCTACCATGCCTACGACTGGACGCGCATCGACCCGCGTTTGGAGTCGCCGGACGCGACTTACCAAGATTTGATAAGCGCCGCCCACGCCAAAGGATTGAAGATTATCCAAGACGTGGTGGTCAACCATTCCTGCCAATACGGCATCCGCGGCCAAGTGCATATCGACCATTTGCCGGTGAAATATTATGTGCCGCAGGGTTGCGAGCAAGGCCGCGTCAACCACGGGCCTTACCAGGGCCATTTGGGCAATTACGCTTGGGGCGCCCGCGACGATATCGACAACCCGCTGGCCCCGGACTGGTGGCGCGAGCGCCATGCCAACGACCCCGAAGGCGTGTTGCCGTTGGTCGATCCAAAAACCGGCGAAACGGTGCCCAAGCCCGGCTACAACCCCGGCCGCTTTTTCGGCATCGACGCCAACGCGCTAGACCCCAATTGGTATCATCAGGAAGGCTTCATCTGCGGCGGCGACTGGGAAAGCGCGCATCCCTTGCAGGTCAAGCATCTGGCCGGCGATTGCATCGACCTCGCCACCGAACGGCAGAACGTCAAGGATTACTTGATTGGCGCAATCAACCGCTATCTGGACATGGGCGTGGACGCGCTGCGCATCGACACGGTGAAGCATGTCGAGCGCGACAATCTGCTGGAATACGTCAACGCCTGGAAGGCGCACAAGCCGGGGCTGTTTGTGTTCGGCGAGAATTTGGTGAAGGGCTACGGCTGGGGCGACATGGGCGGCGGCGACAATGGGCCGTCGCAAATTAGGCCCTGGTGGTACACGCGCCTAGGCCACGACCCGCGCAATCCGCTGGCCGGCGGCGATTCCGGCTTTCCACAATTGGATTTCGGCCTGTTTTCGACCTTCCGCGACACGGTGAGCAAAGGCACTTACGGCGGCACCGCGCAGGTGTTCACGATGGACTGGATTTACGGCGATGTGACGCAGCTGGTGACTTTCCTGCAAAACCACGATGTCGGCCCGGACAACGATTTCAAATACCGCTTCAAAGGCGAACAGTGGATGGCGGCGGCGGCATACAACCTGATTTGGACGGTGCGTGGCATCCCCTGCCTGTATTACGGCGAGGAAATCGAGTTCATGAAAGGCGCGCCGCAGGATGTCGCCGGCGAGCGCGACACCTTGAGCCAGACCGGACGGGCGTATTTTGGCGAGCATTTGGCCGACGGGCGCTTGGCGCAGACGCAGAGCCATCCGCTGTACCGGCATATCCGCCGCCTGAACCAAATCCGCCTGGCCGTTCCTGCCTTGCAGAAGGCGCGTATGGAGCAGGTGTCGGAATGGGGCGGCGGCATGAGCTTTGTGCGCGATTATCGCGCTGGCGGCAGTTACGCGGTCATTGGCTTGGCAATAGGCGGCGACCAGCACATCACCGTCAGCGGTGTCGCCCATGGCGTTTACCGCGACGCCGTGACCGGGCATGAGGCGCATGTGGGCGAGGGGCGGCTGTCTTTCCATGTCAAAGGCAATTCGGCGGGCATTTATGTGCTGGACGGGCCGGGCAAGATTGGGGAAGATGGGGTTTATTTGCGCTGAACATGTTTTTTTCGACGGAGAACCGGCCATGGCCCATTTTGAGATTATCAGCCTGTTGTTGCTGGGCGCGGCCGGTTGGCTCTGGTCTGATGGCATGAAGGCGCGGGAGGCCGCCATTCTGGCAGTGCGGCGGGCCTGTGAGGAGGAAGGCTTGCAATTGCTGGATGAGACGATTGCGCTCGTCCGCATGCGGCTGAACCGCAGTGAGCGCGGAACGGTGGCGTGGGCGCGGGTGTATCAGTTTGAGTTCAGCGACACGGGCGACAACCGCCGCCAGGGCAGCGTACATCTGCTGGGGATGCGGGTAACGCTGATGAATGTGGGCCTGCGGCTCGTGGCTTCGGATGGCCGTTTGCTGTGACGTTTAGCCCGCCGTCTTGGCGGGCTAATGTCTTGTTGGCTTATGCGGCTTGCGCCTTGGGCATGGGACGCCATGGCGCGGGCTTGCGCACTGCCTCCCACACTGGGCTTTCCATCGTCAACGCCAGTTGGCGCACCAATTCCAGCATGCCTTCGTAGCCGGCATAGCCAAATTCCCGCTCTTGGTTGATATCGAGGAAGGCCAGTTTGGCTTTCAACGCCGTGTAGAGGTTGCGGCCACCGGCGATCAGGATGTCGCAGCGGTAGTCTTTCACCACTTGCAACAGCTTTTTCGGACTGACATCGTCGAGCATCAACGCCTCTTCGCCCATTAGCTCGCGTATGCGGGCTTTGTCTTCCTCTGTGGATTTTTTAGTGCCAGTCGCCACGACGACCATGCCGAGGTCTTGCAGGGCTGACACCACCGACCAGCTTTTCACGCCGCCGGTATTCAGCAACACGCGCTTGCCGTTGAGCCGTTCTTTCCATGGGGCCAAGGCTGATTGGATTCGGGTTTCCTCGCGGCCTATTAGGGCTTCCGTGCGTTCGCTCAAGTCAGGGTCGCCAATCAGCCGGGCAAAATCGCGCAAGGCTTGGCTGGTGTCGCTGATGCCGTAGAAGCTGCCTTCAAACCAAGGGGTGCCGAACTTTTGTTCCAGCTTGCGCGCGACATTTAGCATGGCTTTTGAACACACCATCATGTTTACTTTCGCCTTGTGCATGGTCTGCACTTCACGGAAACGTGCGTCGCCTGACAAGGTGCAAAGCACCCTTAAACCGAGTTCGTCCAGCAATGGCAGCACATGCCAAAACTCGCCAGCGATGTTGTACTCGCCAATGAGATTTACATCGTGTATTTGGATGCCGACCTTTTGCGCGTTTTCCGGCAATGGATCAGGATCGCGTGTGCCCACCACATATTTGACCATCGCATCGCCTGCGATGCGGTTGCCCATGTTTTTGGTTCCATAAAAGCCTGCCGAGTCCACTGGCACCACAGGTACGCCAAAGCGTTCACTCGCCGCTTTGCAGACCGCTTCGATGTCATCACCTATCAAGGCTGGCACACAGGTGTTGTAAACGAACACGGCAGGCGGCTTGTAGCTCTCCACCGCTTGCTTGATGGAATGGAACAGCCGCTTTTCTGATCGGCCCATGACGATATCTTGTTCGGTCAGGTCGGTAGTCATGCCTATTTTGTGCATGGTCGGCCCTGATGAGCGTGTGCCTCTGTTGTCCCAGGAGCTGCCTGCGCATGCGATTGGCCCATGGACAATGTGAGCGACATCGACTATCGGCAACAAGGCTATTTGCGCTCCGTCAAAGGCGCAGCCTCCTGCGCTTGCACCTGGCGCAGGTTTGGAACAGCCTGACTTCGACTTTTTGTTGTGTTCGCAGGCTGGTTCGTCCAGTAGTTCGGCGATGTCTTTGTTGGATTTCATGGCGTTTCCCAAAATGTGTTAGTTGTTAAGCTTCCTTAGCAAATAGCACGCCATCTTCTGTTTACCTATGGCGTCTGGCTTTATTTTTAGCCTGTTGTGTTAAAACTGACAATGGTTGGTTTTCATGGCTTGTTGGTGGGCTGCGTTTGCTACAACGGGCTTTGCCTTGGATGCGAGATGGCTTCTTGGGGGCTTGCTTATGTCTCGATGATCGCTCTTTCTTTTGGTTATAAAAGGTTAAAAGAGGGTTAGTGCGCCTGAAAAAGTTGCGCAAGATTTTGATTTTTATCTTTTTTTTGACAGGTGCAGTTGGCCATATGTCTCGGTTTTG
>JBJSYU010000429.1:0-11986 GCA_046089945.1 Candidatus Methylumidiphilus sp. | reverse complement strand
GCATGAAAACCGAGCCGAACTATCAGCAAATGCCAGCGTTGGGCGCGGCGCTGACCAAGCTGGCGGAGAAGCTGGACGGCGGCGATGTGAAGCCGCTTGCCGCCGCGTTGGTGGAACGCATGAAAGCCAAGTCGAATTCTCGCATACTGCTGTTGCCGCTGGGCGAGGCGCTGGTCGGGCTGGCGGGCAAGATGGACGACGACGATGTGAAGCCGCTTGCCGCCGCGTTGGCGGAACGCATGAAAGCCGAGCCGAATTCTTACACGCTGTCGGCGCTGGGCAGAGCGCTGGCCGGGCTGGCGGGCAAGCTGGATGGCGGCGATGTGAAACCGGGTGCCGCCGCGCTGGTGGAACGGATGAAAACCGAGACAGAACCTGACGCTTTGTCGGAGTTGGGCGAGGCACTGTCCGGGTTGGCGGGCAAACTGGACAAAGGCAACGTGAAGCTGGGTATCGCCACGCTAGTGGAACGCATGGAAGCCGAGCCGAATTCTTACAGGCTGTCGTATCTGGGCAGAGCGCTGGCCGGGCTGGCGGGCAAGCTGGACGGTGGCGATGTGCAGCCGGGTGCCGCCGCGCTGGTGGAGCGCATGAAAGCCGAGCCGGATTCTGAGAGGCTGTCGGCGATGGGCGAGGCGCTGGCCGGGCTAGCAGGCAAGCTGGATAGTGCCGACGTGAAGCCGGGTGCCGCCGCGCTGGTGAGACACATGAAAGCCGTGACGATGACTTACACCTTGTCAAGGCTGGGCGATGCGCTGGCCGGGCTGGCGGGCAAGCTGGACGACGGCGATGTGAGGCCGGGTGCCGCCGTGCTGGTGGAGCGCATGAAAGCCGGGCCGGATTGCCCGGAGTTGCGGGCGTTGGGCAATGCGTTGGCCGGGCTCGCAGGCAAGCTCGACGGCGTAGATGTGAAGCCGCTTACCGCTGCGCTGATGGAGTGCATTAAGGCCGAGATGAATCCTTACACCCTGTCGAAACTAGGCGAGGCGTTGGCCGGGTTGGCGGTCAAGCTGGATAGCACTGATGCGAAGCCGCTCGCCGCCGTTCTGGTGGAACGCATGAAAAAGAATGATTGGGGCACTCTACCGCCGTTGGGCAAGGTGTTGCGCGGACTGACGGGCAAGCTGAACAGCATCGATGTAAAACTCTTCGCCGCCGCGCTGATGGATAGCATGAAAACCGAGATGGACACCGACACCCTGCTGGAATTGAACGAGGTCTTAGCCGGACTGGTGGGCAAGCTGGATAGTGCTGACACGAAGCCGTTTGCTTCCGTGCTGTTGGAGCGTATGAAAACTGAAACGAATTCTGATGTTATGGCGGCGCTGGGCAATGTATGGTCGAGGCTAGCATCCAGATTTGATGATGCTGATACAAAACAGCTTGCTGCCGATTTGCTTGATCGCATGGCAACAGAAACGAATCTGGATACTCGCCTAAATTTCTGTGTGGCACTCGCCCAAATCGACAGCCAAACCCAGCCAAAAAATTCCTTGCTAGGCATCCCCCATTATATTGAATGTCTACGCGATCCATTGGCCGTCGGCGAAAAACAAAAAGCCTTATTAGCCGGCCTAGGCAAAATCACCGGCCAAGACTTCCACGGCGACCTCTGGCAGTTCGTGGACTGGGCGCAGACCGAGGAAGGCCGCAAGCTGGTGCCGAGTTTGGAATAAACGCTCAACCGCCATCGAATCAGAACGAAAACAAACCCAAATACCCCCTAATTCCAACAGGCCCGCCATGAATCTACCCGAAGCCATTTACCGCCACAGCTTAAACCTCCCCGAACCCGCCGCACGGGAGGTTTTGGACTTTATCGAATTTCTGGAAAGCCGCTATGCGCCTGCGCAAAAACCCGCTTGGCGGGATACGGTTTTGCGTCTCGCCGGGAGTTTGGGCGATGATTTCCCGGACGATATTGACGAGTCTGATTTGGGCGAGGACGCGCCTAGGGAGTCTTTCGAGTGAACGGATATTTATTGGACACCAACGCCTGCATCGGCTGGTTGAAACGACATCCGGCTATCGTGCGCCGGGTCATCGAGGCGGGCGAGGGCCGGGTTTTTCTGTGCGGCACGGTGAAATCCGAACTTTGGTTCGGTGCTTGCAACAGCCAACGCCCCGATACTAATAAGGCCAAGCTGAGGGAGCTTTTCGCCGTGTTGCCCAGCCTCGCCTTCGATGATGCCGTGGTCGAGCATTACGGCGAGATTCGAGCGATTTTAGCCCGCTCAGGGCAGATTATCGGGCCGTTCGATTTGCAAATCGCCGCCTCTGCCCGCGCCCATGCCTGTAGCGTGGTGACGCATAATATCCGCGAATTTTGCCGAGTACCCAATCTGTTGCTTGAAGATTGGGAGGCGGAGCAACAATAAGCTTGGTGATGGCAACGCTTTCGGGCAGCACCGTGGACTGGGCGCAGACCGATGGAAGGCCGCAAGATCGTGCCGAGTTTTGAATAATAGTCACCCAACCGGCGGCTAGCACCGAGATCTGCACAAGGATCAAACCTAATCTCGGCGCAAGACACGCCAAACTTAAGCTGCGTTGATTTAATTTAAACCGGAATTTTTGCCATGATTACGACGACTGCCGCGGATTTGATCCGCAATTTTCCCACCTAAGGGATGGCGCAACAAAAACATTCAGGACAGGTTGCCCGGCCCGATCTGTGCCTCCAACGCCGCCCGCTTTGCCTAAGTAAGGCCAGCAGCAATGGCCTGCCACGGATGGCTTGCTTGACAGCGGTTTATCCGCCATTCACCCGCGCTTTTCCGCATTCCACCCGCCACCCATCCTGTTTTCAAGCCGCTTAGATTATGGTGTTCGCTAGGCGTAGCCTACCACTATTTAGGTGGGCTTTCAGGTGCGCCTGTCCGACCACAATCCATAGTTAGCGGAGGTTTTCCATGTCGTATTTTATTATTTTTGGTGGCGCTGTGCTCAGCGTTTTTATCCTGCTGGCCTTGCCGTTTTACACCACTATTGCCGAAGGCAGCGTTGGCGTGGTCACGGTGTTTGGCCGGTATCGGCGGATGTTGCCGCCGGGGTTTAGTTGGGTGATGCCGTGGGAGCGCACGGCTACGATTAGCGTGCAAAACCGCTCGATGGATTTGGCGTTTGAGGCGATCACGCTGGATCAGGCCAATGTGTATTTCAACTGCATGTTGCTGTACACCATCGCCGACCGGCGCGAGGAAACCGTCAAGCGGGCGGTGTATTCATTTGCCAGCCAAGATGAGTTTGTGTTGTCGCTGCGCAAACTGTTGGAGGATGAAACGCGGTCGTATGTCGCCACCAAGCGGCAAGCGGAGATGATCGGGATTTCGCAGGATGTGGTGTTCCGCATCAAGGCCAATGTGGATGCGCGGATTGAGGAATGGGGGTATCGCGTCGAGGATTTGCGGTACAACAATATCCATTTTGACGAGGTGATTACCAAGTCCATGGCGCGGGTGGTGGCGGCGATCAATGAACGCGACGCCGCCGAGAATGAGGGGCAGGCGTTGTTGATCCGCAAAACCAAAGAGGCGGAGGCGGACGGGTCGTTTATCACGATTAAGGCCGAGGCCGAGCGTGTGGCGTGGAAGCTGCGCGGCCAGGGTTTGTCGGAATTCCGCTGCGAAGTCGCCAAAGGCATTCATTTTGCGGTTCATGAGTTGCAGACGGCGGGCGTCGATCCGAATTACATGCTGTTTTTCATGTATACCGAAGCGCTGAAAAACATCGCCGAAAACTCCAAAGCCGGGCATACCATCTTCCTCGATGGCAATCCGTCTAGGCCACAGGAAATCATGGAGGGAATGTCGGCGTTTTATAAGGTCGATAAGGTTGCCGCAAGCAGTCCCGCGTAAGCCTTGCCCGCTATTGCTTGGATGCCGACGGGGTGCGTTTCCCGTGCAGCCGAGGACTGCGCGGGCAAACCGCTGCACCGGTAGCGCCGCACATGCACACGCGGCGCTTGCAATGCTTTATCCTAACCGCTTCGACAGACTTTAAATTCAATCGGGAATTTGCGCATGACTCCACTCAATCTTAAAAGCCTTTTGGCCTGGCTGGCCGTGGCGCTGACCGGGGCGTCCGCCGTCGGCGTGATCGCGTTGCAGCGCGGCGAGACGGTGAACAGCTTTTGGTTCGTCGCCGCCGCCGTGTGCGTGTATAGCCTAGGGTATCGTTTTTACAGCGCGTTTGTCGCCGCCAAGGTGCTGGTGTTGGACGCGACGCGGGCGACGCCGGCCGAGCGTTTCAACGATGGCCGCGACTTTGTGCCGACGAATCGCTGGGTGGTGTTCGGCCATCATTTCGCGGCGATAGCAGGGCCTGGGCCTTTGATCGGGCCGACCTTGGCAGCGCAGTTTGGCTATCTGCCGGGGACGCTGTGGATTTTGGTGGGCGCGGTGATCGGCGGCTGCGTGCAGGATTTTGTGATTTTGTTCTGTTCGATCCGCCGCGACGGGCGCTCGCTGGGGCAGATGGCGAAGGATGAGCTGGGGCCTATCGGCGGCACGGCGGCGATGTTGGGCGTCATGGCGATTATGATTATTTTGATCGCGGTGCTGGGCCTGGTGGTGGTGAACGCGATGAAGCATTCGCCGTGGGCGACTTCGACGGTGGCGGCAACGATTCCCATCGCGGTGGTGGTGGGCTTGTACATGCGCAGCATCCGGCCGGGCCGGGTGTTGGAGGCGACGGCCTTGGGCGTGGGCCTGTTGCTGTTGGCGGTGCTGGGCGGGCGCTGGGTGGACGAGTCGCAGGCGTTTCGCGGTCTGTTCGACTACGACGGCCCGCAGTTGGCGTTGATGATTATCGGCTATGGCTTCGCCGCCGCCGTGTTGCCGGTGTGGCTGCTGTTGGCGCCGCGCGATTATTTGTCCACCTTCGTCAAGCTCGGCACGATCACGCTGTTGGCCGTCGCCATTTTGCTGTTGCACCCGGAGGTGAAGATGCCGGCGCTGACCCGCTTCATCGACGGCACCGGGCCGATTTTCGGCGGCAAGCTGTTTCCGTTCGCGTTCATCACCATTGCCTGCGGGGCGATTTCCGGCTTCCACTCGCTGATTTCCTCCGGCACCACGCCGAAGCTGTTGATGAACGAGGCCGACGCCCGCTTCATCGGCTATGGGGCGATGATGATGGAGTCGTTTGTCGCCATCATGGCGATGGTGGCGGCGACGGTGCTGGAGCCGGGGGTGTATTTCGCCATCAACAGCCCAGCGGGGATTGTCGGCAAGGAGGCGGCGGAGGCGGTGGCGAAGATCAGCGCTTGGGGCTTTCCGGTGACGGTGGCGCAGATGCAGGCTTTGGCGGCGGAAATGGGCGAGCAGTCCTTGTTCGCGCGCACCGGCGGGGCGCCGTCGCTGGCGGTGGGCATGGCGTCGCTGTTCGCCAAAGCGTTTGGCGAGGGGCTGCTGGCGGTGTGGTATCACTTCGCCATCATGTTCGAGGCGCTGTTCATTTTGACGACGCTGGACGCCGGCACCCGCGTCGCCCGCTTCATGTTGCAGGATATGCTCGGCAATATCGTGCCGAAGCTGGGCGACAATGCGTGGTGGCCGGGGGTGTTGCTGACTTCGGGGCTGGTGGTTTCAGGCTGGGGTTATTTTCTGTACGTCGGCACGATTGATCCCTTGGGCGGCATCAACAGCCTGTGGCCGCTGTTTGGCATCGCCAACCAGATGTTGGCGACGATAGCCTTGTGTGTGGCGACGACGATTTTGGTGAAGTCGGGCAAGGCGCGGTATTTTTGGGTGACGACGCTGCCCTTGAGTTGGCTGATTGTGGTGACTTCGACGGCGGCCTTGGAAAAGCTGTTCAGTTCGGAGTTGCGCGTCGGCTTCCTGGCCCACGCCTCTGACCTGTCGGCGAAGCTGGCCGACGGCAAGCTGGTGGCTGTGCAGGCGGCGCAGGCGCCGCAACTGATCTTCAACGATTATTTGGACGCGGGGCTGACGGCGATGTTTTTGCTGGTGACCTGGGTTTTGGTGCTGGACACGCTGCGGGTCAATTTCAATATCTGCACCGGCCGGCCACATCCGCCTAGCACCGAGTCTGCGCATCAGCCTAGCCGACTGGTTGAAGACTGGGTAAGAGATTGATTTTTTGGTGAATAATCACTATAGGCAGGGGCGGCAGTTCAAGGCTATGATCTTGCCACCGGATCAACCCGCCGCCCCTTGCGTTGCCACATTCCCGCTTGGACGGCCGGCGGATTTCCGCATCAATCCAACGACCCAAAACACTTTGTGGGAGACGTTTCATGCACACGCCCGCGCTATCATGCCTGCCCCGCCTCGCCGCCGCCGCACTGTCCGCCGCCTTGTCGGCGAATGCCCTAGCCGCCGCGGAATTCGCCTATCTCGACAGCCTCAGCGGCGGCTGGGCCGACTGGAGCTGGAACGCCAGCTTCGCCAACGACACTGCGGTCAAGAAATCCGGCACGGCTTCGGCGCGGGTGACAGTCACCGGCGCCTGGGGCGCGTTGAGCCTATACCGCAACACCGGCCCGGCCAGTTTGGCGGGATTGTCCGCCGTCACCTTTGACATCAACCCCGGCGCCGCCGCCAATGTGCCGAAAGCCGCGGCGCTGTTGGTGAGCCTGGAACACGGCGGCGTCATAGGCCCGCAGGCTGCGCTAGGCGGCTACGCCACGCCGGCGCTGGCCGCCAACACGTGGTCTAGCGTCAGCATTCCCATCAGCGTGTTGCGCGGCAGCTTGACGGCGATGACCCGGCTGCATCTGCAAGACGGGCAAGGCCAGGCGGGCGCCACGTTCAATGTGGACAACATCGCCCTGACGCAGCCGGATGCCGTCAGCACCGGCTGTGCGGCGCTGGCGGTGGATTCCGGCGCCACCAACGCCGGCAAGAGCCTGAACGGCTTTTTGAACGACCAATACCTGTGGTACGACAACACCTGCAAGCTGCGCAGCGCGGCGCTGGCCCGCAACGACAGCAGCAAAGGCGGCAACGCCAAGCAATTCACCTACGTGCTGGCGAACAACACGACGCGGACGGTGAATCCCGGCGGCAACGGCGCGGGGGGCTTCGGCTATGTCGTCTCGCACCTGAGCAATCCATCGTTCGCCAACGCCTACGGCAAAAATGACTCGCCGCTAGGTTCCGGCAGCGGGGCCACCTACAACAAGCTGTTCACCGGCACCCACCACGCCATCCACGAGTACACGATGAACTATGTCCGCTACGGCCTGACGTCGGCGGCGCTGGCCAACCACGCCATCGACCCGTGGACATGGCTGAACGGAACCGGCGACGCCCGCCGGCAATATGTCACCGCCTACAACATGCCGGTGCGCATCCACTGGATGTTCGCCACCGGGCGCAATTATCCGGTGTGGACGGTGACATTCGACCTGTCCGCCGCGCCCGACCACGCCGTGGACGCCGATTTCCGGGCGCCGTATGGCGACATGAACATCGAAGGCGGCGCCGGGGCGGATTTTGTCGGCGGCGTGGCCTGGGGCGACAAATACCATTTCACCACGCTGGGCAACCCGTTCACGATGGACAACGACTGGAATTACGCGCAATTCAACAAGGGCGCACCGTATGACGCGCTGTGGACTTCGACGGTGGACGCGGAGATGGGGCTGGCCGGCACGCAAGTCACCGCCCGGCAAAACGCTGGCGGCTACAACAACTGGCAGGCGCCGGTTTGGCGGGGAAAGACCAGCGCGAACATGGGGATCATCTGCCAAAACGACCAGGGCGCAGGCACGGGCTACAACCACAAGCTGCCGTGCAGCAGCGACTGGGCCTACCAGTTGATCCAATACTCTGTCGCCAACGCCGCGCAAGCCACCAGCAACAAGCGGCTGGCCTGGGGCGCGGACTGGGGGTCTTTGGGCAATAGCGCCTTCACCAGCAGCAATGGCTATGCGGTCAGCGGCTACCCGAAAGTCAGCTACAGCGTCCATGTCGTCCTCGACCCGCATTCGGCCAAGCCGACGCAGGCAATGGCGCGGCAGGCGGAAACCATCAGCCTGTCGCGGCTGACCGCCAGCGTCGGCACCGTGCGGACGCAGGGCTTGGCCGGGGCGGGGCGCGCCGACAACAAGCCCTACAGCCCGGCCGGCTACAGCCCGGTATACGGCACATGGGAAACCGACGCGCTGAACAATGCGTTGGATGTGAGCTTCGCGGTGCCGGCCACCGCCCCTGCCGCGCTGGACACGCCGATCATCGTCGTCCACAACTACACCAAGGCCGGGTTGCCCCTCCGCGTCAGCCTGGACGGCGTGGCGCTGACCGCCAACCGTGATTATTTTGCCAGCCTGCGTTCCGGCCAGTCTGAGCTGTGGCTCACGTTGAACCGCAAGCTGAGCGGAAACTGGCGTTTGCAAGTGCTTAATTGAACGCCACAATCCGGCGCAGGCTTGACTTAGCAACGCCGAAATGGGCAAATATCCGCCGTTTTCCACCCGCTTGGGCAGACAAACTGCCATGCCGCCGTGGAGGATATGCCAACAGCGCGGCACACTATTCAAACCTGCCGCCGCGTGTGACACAATGCGGGCCGGGACGCCACTGTCGCCTTCGGGCGACAGCGTTGCCCGTCTTCGCTGCGCTGGGGACGCTTGCAGGCAAGCCCCCAGACCTCACCCCTTCGTTTTATTCGCAACACACAATCTAGGAGACCTGTCGATATGAATAAACACACGATCACCAAGACCGCAGCCACCTTGGCGTTGGCCATGGGTTCCGCCGCCGCTATGGCCCAAGGCTTGGACGATTGCCCCAACATCAGCTTTACCCAACTGCAAACCGCGCTGAAGGCGTCGGTGCAGCCTTCCGGCGGGCCGAGCAACGGCGGGCTGGATTTCAACATGTGGGCCACGGTCGTCGGCAAAGACGGGACGGTTTGCTGGGTGGCCAAGACCGGCAACGGGCTGAATGACCAATGGCTGATCAGCCGCGTGATTTCGGCGCAAAAGGCCAACACCGCCGCCGGCCTTAGCACCAACACCTTCGCGCTGTCCACCGCCAACCTGTACACCGCCGTGCAGCCGGGCGGCACCTTATTCGGTTTGCAGCACAGCAACCCGGTGGACACGGCAGCGGCGTACAGCGGCAACTCTAATAACTTCGGCACCAGCCTCGATCCGCTGCGCGCCCGCAAGATCGGCGGCGTCAATGTGTTTGGCGGCGGTTTGGCGCTGTATGCCGGCGGCAAGCTGGTCGGCGGCATCGGCGTCAGCGGCGACACCTCCTGCGCCGACCACAACGTCGCGTGGCGCACCCGCGAGGCGCTGGGCTTCGGCAAGGCGCAAGTCCCCGCCGGCGTGGCCGGCGCGGCTAAGGACAACATCCTGTACATCGGCTCCAGCAGCACAGGCTTTGAGCATCCGGTGTGCAGCGCCGCCTCCAAGGCCATTTCCGACGGCTTTTAATTAAAAGTTGGCCCCTGCCCTGCCAGGCGCAGGGGCTTTCCACCAGTCATGAAAAAAGCCGCAGTCGCGGCTTTTTTCAGGTCTTGCGGAATAGGGCTGGAAGCGTCAACCAAAGCGGCCGGTGATGTAGTCTTCGGTCAACTGGTGGCGCGGATTGGTGAACACCTGCGGAGTGTTGCCCACCTCGATCAGCTTGCCGAGATGGAAATAAGCGGTGCGCTGCGACACCCGCGCCGCCTGCTGCATGGAATGGGTGACGATGGCGATGGTGTAGTCCTCGCGCAGGTCGTCGATGAGCTGCTCGATTTTCGCGGTGGCGATGGGGTCCAGCGCCGAGCAAGGCTCGTCCATCAGGATGACTTCCGGGTTGACCGCGATGGTGCGGGCGATGCAAAGCCGCTGCTGCTGTCCGCCGGAGAGGCCCGTGCCGGGGTGGTGCAGATAGTCCTTGACCTCATCCCACAGGCCGGCCCGGCGCAATGAGCCTTCCACGGTTTCCTCCAGCTCCACTTTATTGGCCGCCAGCCCGTGGATGCGCGGGCCGTAGGCGACATTCTCAAAAATGCTTTTGGGGAAGGGGTTGGGCTTCTGGAACACCATGCCCACCTTGGCCCGCAATGGCACGACATCCAGGTCGGGGGCATAAATGTCCTGGCCATCCAGCTTGATCTCGCCGCTGACGCGGCAGCCCACGATAGTGTCGTTCATGCGGTTCAGACAGCGCAGGAACGTCGATTTGCCGCAGCCGGAAGGCCCGATCAGGGCGATGACCTCATTGCGGGCAATGTCCAGGCTGACATCGTAAATGGCATGCTTCTGCCCGTAAAAAACATCGACCCCCCGGCATTGGATGCGGGCGTTGCCCACCAGCACCTCGCCCACGGTTTTGGCATGTTCGCGGGTAAACGCGGCATTGGCAGGGATATTCACCGGATTTCTCATCCTGAAACTCTCATTATTATTTTGCAATGGTTGGCCTATCTGCCGGGGGCATTCCGCCTTTTCCGGCATCGGCTTGCCCGTTTACCAGCGGCGCTCGTAGCGCTTGCGCAGGTAGACCGCCAGCCCGTTCATGACGATCAAAAACGCCAACAACACCAGAATCGCCGCCGAGGTGCGCTCGACAAAGCCGCGCTCCGAACTGTCTGCCCAGAGATAAATCTGCACCGGCAAGACCGTCGAGGGATCGGACAAGCCGCCGGGCACATCGACGATGAACGCGACCATGCCTATCATCAGCAGCGGCGCGCTCTCGCCCAAAGCGCGGGCCATGCCGATGATGGCGCCGGTCAGCATGCCGGGCATAGCCAGCGGCAAGACATGGTGGAACACCGTCTGCATCTGCGAGGCACCCACGCCCAAAGCCGCCTCGCGGATGGAAGGCGGCACCGACTTCAGCGCGGAACGGCCGGCGATGATGATGACCGGCAGCGTCATCAAGGTCAATACTAAGCCTCCGACCAAAGGCGAGGAGCGCGGCAGGCCGCAGAAATTGATGAACACCGCCAGCCCCAACAAGCCGAACACGATGGAGGGCACCGCCGCCAAGTTGTTGATGTTGACCTCGATGATGTCAGTCCAGCGGTTGCGGGGCGCAAACTCCTCCAAGTAGACCGCCGTGGCAATGCCTATCGGCAGCGACAAGGAACCGGTCACCAGCAAGGTGAACAAAGACCCCATCAGCGCCCCCCAGATGCCGGCCAGCTCCGGCTCGCGGGAGTCGCCCGTGGTGAAGAAGGTGGTGTTGAAGCGCTTTTCCAGCCGCCCCTCAGCCGTAAGCTTGTCCAGCCAGACGATTTGGTAATCCTTGAGCCGCCGGTCGGACTCGGAAACTGTGCGGTCGATCTGGCCTTTCGCAAACATATCGACATCGTCGTCCGCCGACAGCCACACCCGCTCGGTCTTGCCCATGAGTTCCGGCTGGGCCTGCAAGGCCCGCTGTACCTCAAACGACGCCCCCGAACTCAGCAACGCATACAAGGCGCGCTTCTGCTGGCGCTCGGTGACTTCCGGGAAAACCGCCGCAAGGCTGCGTTTCAGCAGGGCGGCATAGTCCGCCGACGCCAATGCCTGGGCGTCATGCTTGCCGTCGGGATCGAGGACTGACGGGTCGAAATGCACATCCAAGCCCACATAAGTCTGCCGGAAAGCGCTGGCGGCATGGGTGATGATATTGCCGAACAGCATCAGCAAAAAGGCCAGCCCCAAGGCGATACAGACCAGCCCATAGGCGCGGAAGCGTGTCTCCGCCGAGCGGCGGCGGTGCAGCCCGGCTTTGACGATTTCGTGGGTGCGCAGGGCGCGGCCCGCGCCTCTGGTTTCTGGGGGCTTATTCATATTGTTCACGGTATTTGCGCACGATGTGCAGGGCGAGGATGTTCAAGGCCAGCGTGACCAGAAACAGCACCAAGCCCAGCGCGAACGCGGCCAGGGTCTTCGGACTGTCAAACTCTTGGTCGCCCACCAGCAGGGTGACGATTTGGGTGGTCACCGTCGTCACCGCCTCCAGTGGATTGGCGGTCAGGTTGGCCGCAAGGCCGGCCGCCATCACCACGATCATGGTTTCGCCGATGGCCC
>JBJSYU010000428.1:0-10388 GCA_046089945.1 Candidatus Methylumidiphilus sp. | reverse complement strand
ATGCGCAGGCATGTGCCGCTTGCCTTAGTGCTAGACGCCGACTGTGTCAGCGCGAAGCTCATCGCGGAACGGCGGCAAGATGTTGAAGAGCTTTTGCATATGGCTGCTGGAAAAACGCCTGTCAAAGTCGTTTTCTTTGTTCCTGCGATAGAAGCTATCTTCTTTGAAGACACCGCTTTATTGTCTGAGTTGCTAGGCTATCAGCTCTCGCAAGAAATCCTTGATCGCGCCAAATTCGAGCCCGGACAGGCGCTAAGGCAAGCGCTGCGATACCCAAGCCATATCACTGACACAATGCATTTGTTGGCAGAGCTCACTCAAAAAAATATCAAGAATTTGCAAAAAAATTCAAAGCCCATACAAGAGCTTGTGGGGTTTCTTCGTCAAATGCGCTTAGCGCAAAAAGTCGCCTGAGCGCCACTGGCATGAATCAAATCGCGCCGAAGCATACCGCTGCTAATCCGCCAAAACCCGGCACCTACCTAGGCTTCGACTATGGCGACAAACACATCGGCGTCGCCGTGGGCCAAAGCCTGACGCGCACCGCGACCGGCCTGGAAACCATCCCCGCCTTGCGCAAGCAAGTGGTATGGAGCAGCATCGCCAAGCTGGTCGAAATCTGGAAGCCGCAGGGGTTTGTCGTCGGCTTGTCCTATCAGGAAGACGGCAGCGAAAACCCGATCACGCCGCATATATTGCGGTTTTGCCGCCAGCTTGAAGGTCGCCACCATTTGCCGGTTTACACCATGGATGAAACCCTGTCCACGGTGGAATCCAAAAGCCTGTATTACCACAGCCGGGCCAAACAATCGGCGAAGTTTGGCGCGGTCAAAGATATCCTCGCCGCGCAGTTGATTTTGCAGACTTGGCTTGAACACACCGCCCAACAGGAAAGACAACATGCTTGACCACCCATTATTGAACGTCGCGGCGCTGCTGGATCGGCTGGAGGCTGGGCTGCGCGCCGAAATCGCCCTGCGCGGCCTGCAAGACCCGGCGATGATCGGCATCCACACCGGCGGCGGCTGGGTCGCCGAACGGCTGCATGCCCGCTTGGGCCTGCGCGAGCCGTTGGGCCTGCTCAATATCACGTTTTACCGCGACGACTTCTCGCAAATCGGCATGCACCCGCAAGTGCGCCCCAGCAGCCTGCCGTTCCGCGTCGATGGCCGCGACATCCTCTTGATCGACGATGTGCTGCACACCGGGCGCACCATCCGCGCCGCGCTGAACGAGATTTTCGACTACGGCCGACCGGCGCAGGTGGTGCTGGGCGTGCTGGTCGAGCGCGACGGCCGGCAAATCCCGGTGCAAGCCGACTGCCGGGGCGGGCGGGTGGAACTGGGCGGGGGCGAAAAAATCAAGCTGGCCGGCCCCGACCCGCTGGCCTTGAGCATCCATTCCTGATAAGGGGCGGCGCATGAAAAAAATCCAATTCGACCAACTCGGCCGCCTGCGCCATTTTTTGACCATTGAAGATTTGAGCCGGGAACTGCTGGTGCGCATCATGGACGTCGCCGAATCGTTCACCAGCGTCAGCGCCCAGCATGTCAAAAAAGTGCCGCTGCTGCGCGGCAAGACCATCGTCAACCTGTTTTTCGAGAACAGCACACGGACGCGCACGACGTTTGAACTCGCGGCGAAGCGGCTGTCGGCGGATGTGCTGAACGTCAACATCGCCACGTCCTCGGCCTCCAAGGGCGAGGGGCTGTTGGACACCATCCGCAACATCGAAGCGATGGACGTGGACATGTTCGTGGTGCGCCACGCCGAAAGCGGGGCGGCGCATTTCATCGCCCGCCATGTCGCCCCGCACATCAGCGTGGTCAACGGCGGCGACGGGCGGCATTCCCACCCGACGCAGGCGATGCTGGACGTCTTCACCATCCGCCAGTTCAAGGGCGGTTTCGCCGCGCTGAAAGTCGCCATCGTCGGCGACATCCTGCACTCCCGCGTCGCCCGCTCGGAGATTTTGGCGCTGAACACGCTGGGCGTAGACGAAGTGCGCGTGGTCGCGCCGAAGACCTTGCTGCCTATGGCTGCGGAAAGCCTAGGCGTCAAGGTGTTCCACGATCTCGACCAAGGCTTGGACGGCGTGGACGTGGTCATCATGCTGCGTTTGCAGCGCGAGCGCATGAGCGGCGCCTTCCTGCCCAGCGAACACGAATATTTCACCGGCTTCGGCCTGACCGAGGAGCGCCTGCGGCGGGCGAAGCCTGACGCCATCGTCATGCATCCGGGGCCGATCAACCGTGGCGTGGAGATCGACTCGCGGGTCGCCGACGGGCCGCAGTCGGTGATTTTGCAACAGGTCAGCAATGGCATCGCCGTGCGCATGGCGGTGATGTCCATGCTGCTGCGCGGCTACGACGAGGCGAACGGGGGGGCCAAGGCATGAGCGGACACATTTTGATTCAAGGCGGGCGCGTCATCGACCCGGCCAACGGCATCGACGCGCTGCTGCCGGTCGCCATCGCCGACGGCAAAATCGCCGCTGTCGGCGCCGTGCCGGATGGCTTCGTCGCTGATGAAACGATAGACGCCACAGGCCAAATCGTCTGCCCCGGCTTTGTTGACCTGTGCACCCGGCTGCGCGAGCCGGGCCAGGAACACAAGGCCAGCATCGCCAGCGAGACGGCGGCGGCGTCGGCGGCGGGGGTGACGACGCTGTGCTGCCCGCCCGACACCCACCGCGTCATCGACACCTCCGCCGTCGTCAACTGGGTGCGCGAACGCGCCGAGCAGGCCGGGCGGGCGCGGGTTTTGCCCATCGGCGCGTTGACGCGGGGGCTGTTGGGCCGGGAACTCAGCTCCATGCAGGCGCTGAAAAACGCTGGCTGTCTGGCGGTCAGCAACGCCTACGCGCCGGTGGAAAACCTGCTGATTTTGCGCCGCGCCATCGAATACGCGGCCGGCTGCGGCTTGCTGGTCATCGTCCGCCCGGAGGAGGCCAGCCTGCGCAACAAAGGCTGCGTGCATGACGGCGCGGTCGGCAACCGCCTGGGCCTGCCCGGCATCCCGACGGCGGCGGAGACCGTCGCCGTCGCGCAGACGCTGGTGCTGGCCGAGCAGGCCGGGGCGCGGGTGCATTTCGGCCAGCTCAGCAGCGCCCGCGCCGTCGCCATGGTCGCCGAGGCGCAAAGCCTAGGTGTCGCCGCCAGCGCCGATGTCGCCATCCACCAGTTGCACCTGACCGAATCCGCCGTCGAAGGCTTCGACGCCAACGCCCATGTCTATCCGCCGTTCCGCAGCCATGCCGACCGCGACGCGCTGCGCCGGGGGCTTACGGCCGGCACACTGGCGGCAATTTGCTCCGACCACCAGCCGCATGAGCCGAACGCCAAGCTCGACGCCTTCCCGTCCACCGAAGCCGGCATCGCGTCGCTGGAAACCCTGCTGCCTTTGGGTTTGCGGCTGGTCGCCGACGGCGTGTTGGACTTGCCCGCGCTGATTGCCCGCTTGAGTTCCGGCCCCGCCGCCATCCTCGGCTTAGACGCCGGCACCTTAAGCCCCGGCGCGGCGGCGGACGTTTGCCTGTTCAATCCCGGCAAGGAATGGCTGGCGCAAGCCCCGGACTGGCTGAGCCGGGGCGTCAACACGCCGTTTTTCGGCGAGCGCTTCATCGGCCGTGTGACCCTAACATTGCTGGCGGGGCAGGTGGCGCATTCCCTTTAAGAAAGCCTTGGGCAAGTCCCCTCGCCCTGTGGGGAGAGGGTTAGGGAGAGGCGGTAAAGATTTAACTGGACTTTCTTAAAAACTCCCGCCGCTGGCCGCAGACAGGCAAGCGGGGGGCCGCGCCACCAAAAACCTGCCGCGAGGCCCGCGATGCAAGCAGTCACGCCTTGGATTCAGCATCTCCAGCAGCCGCTGGTGCTGGCCGGTATTGCGCTGTTGGCCTTGGCGGGTTTGGGCAAGTGGTCTAGCCTAGGCAAGCACGGCGGCGGCTGGCTTGACGGCGTGTTTGTGCTGGCCCTGTTGGCGGTGGCGCTGGGCCTGGGGCAAAGCCTGCTCAACCCGCCGCCGCCCGCCCGCCATGCCGTGGCGGCGCACACCAGCCCCGCCGTGCCTGCGCCGCCCCGGCAGGCCGAAGCGGTCACCGCCGCCGCCGACACCACCGCCTGCAATCCCCAATTCGGCGACCCCGCCAAAGCCCCGCCGCGTATCCATTGCGCCGCCGACATCCCGCCCGCCGCGCTGGCCGCGCTCGAAAGCCATTTGGCCCAGCAATTGCGCGGCAGCCGCAGCCCCGGCGCACTGTTGTACAGCCAACGGCTAGACATCGCCGATTGGGAGCGGCAATACCGCCGCCAAAGCCAAAACCTAGCCGCAGACCTGCGGCATACGCCCCATGACCCGATGCTGCAAGCGGCGCGGCAAGCTTGGGCGGCGGGCGAGCTGGAGCAGGCCGCGCAACTGCTCGAACAGCGCTTGCTCGACGCGCCGCCGCCGGCCGGCACCCTGCTGGGGGCTGGAGCCTACGCGGTGGGCGTCGCCTACCAACTTGCCTTAAAACCGCTGTCCGCCTTGCCCTATCTGCTAAAAGCCCGCGACCAGCAAACCGACAGTTTCGCTTACGGCTTTGCATACGCCTGGGCGCTGCACAAACAAAACCGGCGTCCGGACGCCGAGGCGGCTTACCGCGAGGCGCTGCGGCTTGCCCGCGCCGAACCCGCCCGCCCCGACCACGTGGCGCAGGTTCTTGTCCCTTTGGCAAACCTGCTGGGCGAAGACAGCCGGCGGCGCGCCGAGGCGGAAAGCCTGCTGCGCGAGGCGGTGCAACGGCTGCGCCCGCTGGCGCTGGAACAACCGGACGCCCTGCCGGATTTGGCGGTGGCGCTGGACACGCTGGCGGCATGGCTGCGCGACAGCCGCCAGCCCACGGCGGCGGAAGGTTTTTTCCAAGACGCGCTGAAGGCTTACCGCCGCCTGGCGCAAGACGACCCGGAGCGCTACCTGCCGGACGTCGCGGCGGCCTTGAACAGCCTGGGGTTTCTGCTGGCCGAAGACAGCCGCCGCCACGGCGAGGCGCAAGCGGCTTACCAAGAGGCTTTGCAAATCCGCCGCGAACTGGCTAAAAACAGCCCGGCGCTGTATCTGCCGGACGTCGCGGCGACGCTGAACAACCTGGGGCTGCTGGCGGCCGACGACAGCCGCCGCCGCGCCGAGGCGGAGGCCCACTGCCAGGAGGCACTGAAAATCTACCGGCAAATGGCGCGGGACAACCCTGCGGCGCACTTAGGCCATGTGGCGGCGACATTGGACAACTTGGCAAGCCTGGTTGGCGACGACGGCGGACGGCGCGCCGAGGCGGAAGGGCTGCACCAGCAGGCGCTGAAGATTCGCCGCCAACTGGCCTATGACAACCCGGCGGCACATTTGCCGCAGGTGGCGGCGACGCTGAACAATTTGGCAAACCTGATCGGCGGCGACAGCCGGCGGCGCGCGGAAGCGGAGGGCTATCTGCGGGAGGCGCTAAAAATCCGCCGCGAACTGGCGCAAGACAAGCCGGCGGCGCTGGCGATGGCATTAAACAACCTAGGGCTGCTGCTGGCCCAGGACAGCCAGCGGCGCGGCGAGGCGGAGGCACTTTACCAAGAGGCGCTTCAGGCTTACCGGCAACTGGCGCAGGACAGCCCGGCGCCGAACCTGCCCCAGGTGGCGGCGACGCTGAACAATTTGGCAAACTTGGCGGGCGGCGACGCCCGGCGGCGCGGCGAGGCGGAAAACCTGTACCGCGAGGCGCTGGCCATCCGCCGCCAACTGGCGCAAGACAACCCGGCGGTGCATGTTGCCGATGTCGCCGCAACGCTGGACAATCTGGCGGGGCTGGTCGGCGGCGACGGCCGCCGGCAGGCGGAAGCGGAGGCACTCTACCGCGAGGCGCTGGCCCTCCGCCGCCCACTGGCGGCGGACGATCCGGCGGCGCATCTGGCCGATGTCGCCGCGACGCTGAACAATCTGGCGGCATTGCTCAGCGGCGACGGTCGGCGGCGGGCGGATGCCGAGGCGCTTTACCGCGAAGCGCTGGCCATCCGCCGCCGACTGGCACAGGACAACCCGGCGCCGCAACAGCCGCAATTGGCGGCGGGCTTGCACAACTTGGCGCTGCTGGCCGCCGAAGATCCGAGGCGGCGCGCCGAGGCCGAAGGGCATTACCGCGAGGCCTTGGCCATCCGCCGCCAACTGGCGCAAGACCACCCGTCCACTTATCAGCCCGAACTGGCGTACACCTTGGCCGCGCTGGGCAGGGCGCAGTTGCGCTGGCAAGCCGCGCAGGCGCGAGCCACGCTGCAAGAAGCCGCCGAACTGCTGCGCCCCTATGCCGGGCAAGACCCCGGCGTGTTCGGCGACCGGCAGGCGGCCACCTTGCACTGGCTGGCACTGGCCGAAGACGACGCCGAACGCGCCTGCCAACGCATAGGCGAAGCGCTGGCGCTGGCGCAAACCGAAGGCGTGAAAGCCGCGCTGTCCAAGGCGCAGGCCGGTTGCCCGCACGGCGCGGCCGGTCGGCCGCGTTAGCGCGCGTCGGCGGCACATGCGCCCGGTTGCCGCACACAAGCTTCCGGCGTATAACTGTCCGCGCCCAAAACCCGCCTATCCCTTTAAACTCAAGTCAGCTTCGGAGAACAACGCATGCGCTACCTCGACCCCAACCAGCCGGGCAGCAAAGTCCATTTCAAGCCGCGCTACGAAAATTACATCGGCGGCGAGTGGGTGCCGCCGGCGCGCGGGCAGTATTTTGAGAACATCAGCCCGATCAACGGCCGGCCATTTTGCGAAGTCGCCCGCTCCACCCATGAGGACATCGAAAAGGCACTGGACGCCGCCCATGCCGCCAAGGACGCTTGGGGCCGCACCGCAGTCGCCGAACGCGCCAATATTTTGCTGAAAATCGCCGACCGCATGGAGGCCCATCTGGAGTTGCTGGCGGTGGCGGAAACCTGGGACAACGGCAAGCCGATCCGCGAAACCCTGGCCGCCGACATTCCGCTCAGCTTCGATCATTTCCGCTATTTCGCCGGCTGCATCCGCGCCCAAGAAGGCCATTTGGGCGAAATCGACCACGACACGGTGGCCTACCATTTCCATGAGCCTTTGGGCGTGGTCGGCCAGATTATCCCGTGGAATTTCCCAATAGCGATGGCGGCGTGGAAACTCGCCCCGGCCTTGGCGGCGGGGAATTGCGTGGTGCTGAAACCGGCCGAGCAGACGCCGGCCAGCATACTGGTATTGATGGAACTGATCGGCGACCTGTTGCCGCCCGGCGTGTTGAATGTGGTGAATGGTTTTGGCGTGGAGGCGGGCAAGCCCTTGGCCAGCAACCGCCGCATCAGCAAAATAGCCTTCACCGGCGAAACCACGACCGGCCGGCTGATTATGCAATACGCCTCGGAAAACCTGATTCCAGTGACGCTGGAACTCGGCGGCAAATCGCCGAATGTGTTTTTTGCCGATGTTTTTGCGCAG
Organism: Candidatus Methylumidiphilus sp.; assembly: GCA_046089945.1. GTDB lineage: Bacteria > Pseudomonadota > Gammaproteobacteria > Methylococcales > Methylococcaceae > Methylumidiphilus. The sequence continues at coordinate 2,921 of JBJSYU010000428.1, read as the reverse complement.
AACGACGATTTTGCCGACAAGGCCATGGAAGGGTTTGCGATGTTCGCGCTCAACCAAGGCCAAGTCTGCACCTGCCCATCGCGGGCGTTAATCCAAGCATCCATTTACGACGAATTTTTAGAACGCGGCGTGGAACGGGTCAGCCGCATCCGCGGCGGGCATCCCTTGGACACCGACACCATGATTGGGGCGCAGGCGTCGAATGACCAGTTGGAGAAAATCCTCGCCTATATCGATATCGGCCAGCAGGAAGGCGCGAAACTATTGATGGGCGGCCAGCGCCGCGAAATGGAAGGGGATTTGGCCGGTGGCTATTATGTTGCGCCCACCGTATTCACCGGCCATAACCGCATGCGGATATTCCAAGAGGAAATCTTCGGGCCGGTGGTGGCGGCGACCTCGTTCACCGACATTGACGACGCCTTAAGCATCGCCAACGATACCTTATATGGCTTGGGTTCCGGCGTGTGGTCACGCGACACCACGACCGCCTACCGTATGGGCCGAGGCATACAGGCCGGGCGGGTATGGACAAACTGTTACAACCTGTATCCGGCGCATGCGGCGTTTGGCGGCTATAAACAGTCAGGCATCGGCCGGGAAACCCATAAGATGATGCTCGACCATTACCAGCAGACGAAGAATCTGCTGGTCAGCTACAGCGCCAAGGCGCTGGGGTTCTTTTAAGCCAAGCGCTGATTAAGTCTTTAGCTCCCTCCCCCTCGCAGGGGGAGGGCTGGGGTGAGGGTCTTAAAAACCAAGCATTGACCCCACGCTTTAAGCCCTCCCGCCGCTGGACGAGGGAACTTGTTCAGCACTTCTTTAAGTTTAGGCGGCGACCGATAGCCGCCCCGCCGCGCCAACGCCACGAATTCATCATTTTATTGCGGGGCATTCCGCGCCAAAGGGCCGGATCTGCATTATCATTGCCCCATCAAATCCGCAGCATGACAATAAAAACCGACGCCCACCGGGGCGGCCACATCCAAAGGACTCCCCATCGATGACATCACCTTCTAAAACGAAGGCCCGCGACTTCAAGTACACCGACCCCTTTGCCGCCCGCGAGGCGGAAAAATACGAACGCCCCATCCCCAGCCGTGAACTGATCCTGCAAGCCTTGAAAGAGCAGGGCGTGCCGTTGCGCCTGGAGGAAATCGCGGCGCTGCTCGGCGTGGCGGAAGACGAGGACGTTGAATCCCTCAGGCGGCGGCTGAACGCGATGGAGCGCGACGGCCAGATCCTGCGCAACCGCCGCGACCGCTATTGCCAAATCAACCAGAAAGACTTGATCGTCGGCCGGGTCATCGGCCACGCCGACGGCTTCGGCTTTTTAAGGCCCGACGAGGGCGGCGACGATTTGTTCATCCCCCCCTCGGAAATGCGCCTGCTGATGCACGAGGACCGCGCCGTCGCCAGTGTGCGTGGCGTGGATCGGCGCGGCCGGCGGGAGGCCGCGATTGTCGAAGTGCTGGAGCGCAGCACCACGCAACTGGTCGGCCGGCTCAATCTGGAACGCGGCATCGCCAGCGTCGATCCCGACAACAAGCACATCACCCACGACATTTTGATCCCGGAAGAAGGCTTGCTCGGCGCCCGCCACGGCCAGATCGTCGTCGTCGAAATCCTCGAATACCCGACGCGCCGCCGCGAACCGATAGGCCGCGTGGTCGAAGTCTTGGGCGAGCATCTCGCCCCCGGCATGGAAATCGAAGTCGCCATCCGCTCGCATGATTTGCCGAACGTCTGGCCGGAGGCGGTGGAGGCGGAGATTGCAGGGCTTGGCCGCGCCGTGCCAGAGGAGGCCAAGGCCGGGCGCATCGATATCCGCAACTTGCCGCTGGTGACGATAGACGGCGAGGACGCCCGCGACTTTGACGACGCGGTGTATTGCCAGCCGACGCCGAAGGGCTTCAAGCTGTTCGTCGCCATCGCCGACGTGTCGCATTATGTCCGCCCCGGCACGGCGCTGGATCGGGAGGCGCAAAAGCGCGGGACGTCGGTGTATTTCCCGGAGCGCGTCATTCCGATGCTGCCGGAAATCCTCTCCAACGGCCTGTGTTCGATCAACCCGGAGGAAGATAGGCTGTGCATGGTCTGCGAGATGTTGCTGAACAGCGAAGGCAAGACCACGCGGACGAAGTTTTACGCCGCCGTGATGCGCTCGCATGCCAGACTGACCTACACCGAAGTGGCGAAGATTTTGGTGGACAAGGACAAGAAGCTGCGTGAAAAACGCAAGCCCTTGCTCAAGCATTTGGAAGCGCTGCACGAGGTCTACAAACTGCTGCACAAGGCCCGCGAAGAGCGCGGGGCGATGGACTTCGACAGCCAAGAGTCGAAGATCGTGTTCGGCGCCGACCGCAAGATTGAAAACATCGTGCCGGTGCAGCGCAACGACGCCCACCGGCTGATTGAGGAATGCATGCTGGCGGCCAACACGGCGGCGGCGAAATTCCTCAGCAAGGCGAAAATCCCGCATCTGCTGCGCGTGCATGACGGCCCGTCGATGGACAAGCTGACCGATGTGCGCGCGTTCTTAGGCGAAGTCGGCCTGCAACTCGGCGGCGGCGACAAGCCCAGCCCGAAAGATTATTTCGCCGTGTTGCAGCGCATCGCCGGCCGGCCCGACGAGCATTTGATCCAGACCGTGCTGCTGCGCTCGCTGTCGCAGGCGGTGTACAGCCCGGAGAAGAAAGGCCATTTCGGCTTGGCTTTGGAATCCTACACGCACTTCACCTCGCCGATCCGCCGTTACCCCGACTTGCTGGTGCATCGCGGCATCAAATACGCGCTGTCCGGGCGTCCGCCGGAAACGTTTGGCTATTCCGAGACGCACATGGTGCAGTTTGGCGAACATTGCTCCGCCGCCGAGCGCCGCGCCGACGACGCCACCCGCGACGTGGTGTCGTGGTTGAAAT
>JBJSYU010000427.1:0-2550 GCA_046089945.1 Candidatus Methylumidiphilus sp. | reverse complement strand
AGTCCGAGTTGCTGCATGACACCGTAATCGGATTGTTTATAAACAGATACTGCTTTTAAACTATAAAAAATCAATTAAACCCACCTCCCCGACGGCCTGCGGCTGGCGACTGCGAGTTTGGACAAAACCGCCCGGATATGGAATGCCAAAACCGGCGCAGCCTTGTCGCCGCCGTTGCCACACGAAGGCGCGGTCGAACAAGCCAGTTTCAGCCCCGACGGCTTGCGGCTGTTGACCGCCAGCGCCGACGGCACAGCGCGGCTGTGGGATGCGCACACGGGCGCCGCGCTGGGCGTGTTGCCGTTGTCGGCCACCGGGGCGGTCGCCTCGGCAGTGTTCCATCCGGCGGGCGACCGCGTGTTGCTGGCCGGCGAGGCCGCTGACGAACCGGGGGATAGCCCCGACAAAATCGGCATGGCGCAAAGCTGGCGCATCCCGCCGTATCCCGAACCCCGGCCCACTTTGCCAATCCCGCCCGGCCTGCTGCGAACCGCCGCCAAGGTGTTGGCGTTGTTGGCGGTGGCGCTGGCGGCGTTTAGCGCGTGGCGGTCGCAGCACCGGCTGCGGGCGCGGCATGACCGCCATGCGCCACGCGGCAAGGTTCAGGCATGAAGCCGTCCACCACCAACCTTGGTTAGCCCCATGTACCGCCGTGTGTTGTCCACCCTCTTCTATAGGTTCATCGGCATATTCGCTGCTGGGTCGGTTTACGGCTGGGCCGGCAACACGGATGTCCAAGCCCTGCTGAGCTTGCTGCTGTTCGCCCTGCCGCTGGCCGGGCTGCTGGACATAGGGCAAGCCGCCCGACCCTATTCCTACGGCGCCGCGCTGGCGCAAAGCCGCGACGGGCTGTTCCGCGCTTTTGGCTGGCTGGCGGCGGTCGCGGCGGCGTATCAAACCGGACTGGCGCTGCACCTGGCCTTGGCCGGGCTGTGGTACGGCACGGCGATGGAAAGCGTGGTGGCGCCGGTCGTCGGGTTTGCCAGCATCGGCTTAGGGGCGGCGCTAGGCTTAGCGCTGCACCTGTTGCCGGACTGGCTGGGCGCGGCGCGGCTGGCGGGCCGCGCCGCCGCCGTGCCGGTGCGCGAAACTCTGAACTTAGGCGCGGCGTGGGCGCTGGTGTGGGCGCTATTTGCCGCCGGCTCGACGTTCAGCGCTCCGCCTCAGCCGCTGCTGTTTTCGCCAGAAAGCGCCAGCCGCCTATTGTTGGCCTGCCTCGCCGCCAGCGCCGCCGACGGCCTGCTGCGGTTCGTGCGGTGGGACGGGTCGGCGGCGGGCGTGGCGCGGCGGAACCGGCCGGGGTTCGCCGCGCCAGACTGGCCGGACTTTGGCAACACCGACGGGCAGTCCGCAGCGTCCGCCGTCTGGCTGGTGTTCGACCGCCCGCTGCGCCAAGCCGACGGGCGGCTGATTGACCGGCTGGCGGCGCGATGGCAAAACATCCCGGTGATTTTGGCCGCACCAGCCGGCGGCGCACTGCTGGGTGAGCACCTGCGGCAGGCGGATCGGCTGGGGCGGCTGCAAACTCTGTTTCCGCAACTGGCCGTCGAACTGCCCGACTGGCGTCGGCTGCTGCCGCCCGACGCCCGCTGGCAAGCGCTGCCGCACCGCGAGATTTACCCCAGACCCGCCTTGCTGCCCGCCGCCGTGCGGCAGTTGCGCGGGAAAGCGGATTGGGTATTGCTGGTGGCGGACGCAGAAAGGCGCTGGCGCTGGAACGACCTGCGCCTGCCCGATGCCACCACGGCGGTGCTAATCCATGACACCGGACTAGAGGCTGTGCCGGAGCGTATTGCGGGTTATCGGACGGTGCGGTTGGTTTCTGGTTATCGTTTGGGGTTGTCGGCGTTGGCCGATACTTGGTGGCGAACCAGAAAGGTGAGTTTCTTTAGCCTATCTGCGCTTGCTAAGCCATCACGGTTGATCCGCATTGTAGTCATGGCTTGGATAGTATTGTTCGCCAAGGATGTGGCGATTGACAAACTCCAACAAGATTCCTCATCGGCTTCTAGTGATAGCGCGTCGAAGAGATATTCAGGCGCACAGAAACAGCCCAATTTTCCCGGCTTATTCGGCATGATTGAAATCGGCGACAGAGGCGTCAAGGGCATTGTCGTGGATTTGGCACTGGCCCAAAACGATCCGGGTTGCCAGAAGGATGACGAGGATGTTTATGCCGATTGCATCCGCCGCAGTGTCCGCATGCAATTTGAACCGCACAATGTCGATCCGTTGGACAAGGCGAGAATGTTCGACACCGTCAAGGCGGCGAAGGCGATCATGGATGAGATGGTGGATAAGTTTCCGGTCGATCCCGCACACATTTATCTGGTCGGCAGCAGCAGTATTGGCAACAAGCAACGGGTGCCGCACCGCGACGAGATGCAGCAGAAAATCGAACAGGCGCTCGGCAAGCAATCCGGCGACATGCGCTTTGTCACGGCGGAACAAGAGGGGGAATGGGGGTTTCGCGGGGTATTGAACTTGATTCCAAAAAAATGGCGGGAGCCTGATTGACTGACAAAACGGGCCAAAGAGGGCGGAAGGCGG
>JBJSYU010000426.1:0-4914 GCA_046089945.1 Candidatus Methylumidiphilus sp. | reverse complement strand
GGGCCGCGCATGCGCTGGACTTCATTGAAGACCTGCCGCAAGGCTTCGACACCCAAGTCGGCCAGCAAGGCATCGTGCTGTCCGGCGGGCAGCGCCAACGCATCGCCATCGCCCGCGCCCTGCTGAAAAACGCGCCCATCCTGATTTTGGACGAAGCCACCTCCGCACTCGACGCCGAATCCGAGCGCTACGTGCAAGACGCCTTGGAAATCCTGATGCAAGGCCGCACCACCCTCATCGTCGCCCACCGCCTTTCCACCATCCAAAACGCCGAACGCATCTACGTCATGCGCGCCGGCCGCATTTTGGAAGTCGGCACCCACGCCGAACTGATGGCCGCCGATTCGTTTTATGCGGAGTTAAACCGCATGCAATTCAGCCACACCCAATAACCCGCGAGACGCCAAGCCTGTGGACGCCAAAATCTTCATCACCGTATTAGTCATTGTGCTGCTGGCGGCAGTGTATTATGTGCTGGAAGATGAATTGTTCGAGTTTATGACCGACCCCGACAACCAAGTCGAAATCGGCCAAGCCGTCGGCGTCACCCGCGCCAGCGACCGCAGAAAGCAAGAGGCTGAGCAGAATAATTAAGCCTGCCCGGCCTAGTTTGCCGATGGGTTTAGACAATCTTCAATAGTTTGGCGCAATAGGGCATTTGCCCCGTCCGGCACCTGGTGCCCATATTGACCGTTCACCACTTAATAGAGGGAGTTATGGCGTTTTTTCCAATCGATCACCAGCAGGCACCATGCAAACACGCAGGGCGCTGTCTATTGTTGCTCTGTGTGCTGCTTGGGCTATCTGGCTGCGATTATTTGCCGTTTGGCGCTACGCCGATTGGTCAAGTTCACCATCAATCCGCCGCGTTTGATGGCAGAGAGGTGAAGCTGCGCGGCAAGGTTGTCAGCGTCAACAAAATCCCGCTTATCGATGTGAAGTTTTACACCTTAAGCGATGATACCGGAGAAGTGTTTGTGTCCCCGCAAGCACAGTTGCCGCGCGTTGGCGACGTTCTCGTCGTGCGCGGCCAGGTGAAAAATCTGGGAATATTCGCCAATTATGGCGTGGGGACATGGTTGCAGGAAACCTCCAGCCAAACTATCGCGCCAGAATTTGAAGCACTTTTGGAAAGGCTGCGCGGGTTTCTGAATTAGTCTTGCGGCAAGGGCGCACGCTCCGCAGGTCAGGGCAATGCTGCAAAGAAACGCAAGGCATTTGTGCATCCAGTTATTATGCTCACGTTCCACAACACCCCATCCTGGGCAACCACCACACCAACGTCAACTCAACACGGGGAATCAAGATTATGGGCGATTCATCATGGCTTGCGAAAAAAACGGTGACGGGGAATTTAAGGGATGGCGATACGCAGAAAATAAAACCCTTTTCTTTCAGCGGCATCGGGTTTCATCCAAAAACCTTTCCGGTTTTAGCCGACATAATCGACCGAGGCAAGATTACGGTCGAGTATGACTCGGAAATGGGTGGCATGGCTGAGTATGATTACAGCACCAACACCATTGTTCTAGGCTTCACTTGGACATTCGAGGAAACTAAAAATGCGTTGGTTATCCATGAATGCACCCATGCGGTGTACGATGTCGCGCAAGCCAAAATGACGACAGCGATTTCCGAGTCAATTGCCTATATTGTCCAGTGCCAATACCTGTTGGTCAAACTCGGCGACAAGAAACGCTTGACCAGCCCGAACAAGGCCAAGGATTTGGTGTTTGAACTCGCTTGGAAAATCGCCGCAAACCTCGTCTTCAACGACACCAAACCCACGCACAGCCAGCAGGGCGCCTTGGTGACAGCCATTTCGCAGCATCCGTTTTATATGGGAAAAGCGGCGGGCGACGCGGGATTTGACGGCGTGTAAATGGCGGGTGGCTTGCAAGCCGCCAGATTCAACGCTCCGGCAGTTTAATGCCGTATTTGCGGATGCGGTAGCGCAGGGTTTCGCGGGAGGCACCTAGGGCGCGGGCGGCGGCGACGGTGTTGTGGCCAGTGCGTTCCAGCGTGGTTTCGATGATGTAGCGATCCATGTCGTCGAGGTTCATGCTGCCGTCCAGCGGAATGAAAATGCCGTCTTGGTCTTCGTCTGCCCGTTTCGGAGCCGCCCGGCCCGGCAGTTGCAGCCATTGCGCCGGGAAGTTCGGGCCGTCGGAGAACAACACGCAGCGCTCGACCAGATTGCGCAGTTCGCGCACATTGCCCGGCCAGTCATAGGCGCGCAACTGCTGCCACACCGTTTCAGGAATATGGCGTACCTGCCGGCCGGATTTGGCGTTGAACTCCGCCACCAGCAAAGGCAGCAGTTGCTCCAAATCTTCCGTGACCTCGCGCAGCGGCGGCAGGTGCAGCCGGAACACGCTGAGGCGGTGGTAGAGGTCGCTGCGGAAGCTGCCGTCGCGGGACATACTGGCCAAATCGCGGTTGCTGGCGGCGACAATCTGCACGTCCACGGCGATTTCGCGCTCGCCGCCGAGGCGGCGGATTTTACGGTCTTCGATGGCTTTCAGCAGCTTAGCCTGCAAATCCAACGGCATTTCGCCGATTTCGTCCAAAAACAAAGTGCCGCCGTCGGCCTGTTCAATCAGCCCGCGATGCCGCCCGCTGGCCCCGGTGAACGCCCCGGCCTCGTGGCCGAACAATTCCGATTCCAACAGCTCACGCGGCAAGGCGGCGCAGTTCAGTTCAATCAGCGGGTTTTGCGCGCGCGGGCCGGCATAATGCAAAATCCGCGTCGCCAGCCCTTTGCCGGTGCCGGTCTCGCCGCCGACCACCAAGGCGCTGAACGGCACTTGCGTCAGCCGTTCCAGCAGGGCGCGGACGTTTTGCGCCGCCGCACTCTGCCCGACATAATCGGCGGGCGTGTAGCGCTTATGGCGCTGGCTGGCGTGTTCGGCCAAGCGGCGCTGGGCGTTGGCGCTGCGGCAGGCGCTGGCGACCACCAAATCCAGCCGATCCAAATCGCAGGGCTTTTCCAAAAATTCATAAGCGCCCAAGCGCAAGGCGCGCACCGAATCCGGCACGCTGCCGTAGCCGGTCAGGAAAATCCATTCCGCATACGGCTGGCCGGGGCGCAAATCTTCCATCAAATCCAAGGCGTTGCCGTCCGGCAGGCTGAGGTCGGACAGCACCAACAGCGGATCAAAGCCGCGCTTTTGCAGAATCCGCCGCGCCTGTGCGCAATCGGTGGCCCATTCCACTTCAAAGCCCGCGCGCCGGTAATGGCGGGCGATTTCCGCCCCCAGCAGGTTTTCGTCTTCGATAATCAGCAAACCGCCGCCGCTCATGGCTGCTCCGCTTGTGGCAGGGTGAGGCGGACGCAAGCGCCGTGCGGTGCGCGGTTGGACAATTCGATGCGCCCGCCGAGGTCGCGGGCAAAGCGCTGCACCATCGCCAGCCCCAAGCCGGTGCCGCGCAGACGGCTGGTGCTGAAAGCGCGGACGCCGTGGCTGAGCATGTCGTCGTTGAAGCCGGGGCCATCGTCGCTGACTTCTACAGCCAGCCAGCCGGCCACCCGCCGCGCATGGACGAACACCGCGCCGGGCCGGTCGTCCAAGGCTTGCGCCGCGTTCAGCACCAGATTCAACAAGGCTTGGCGCAGGCCGGATTCGGGCAGATGGCATTCCAAATCGGCAGGGATATCGACGTGCAAGCTGATACGCGGGTCGATCTGATAGCGGGTCAGCGCCAACAAATCCTGCGCCAGCCGCGCCAAATTGAAGCGCGAAAACGGCGTCGGCGCTTGTTTGCCTTGATCCAGCAATTCGTTCAGCAGCCGCGCCATGCGCTTCAATTCTGCCCCGATCAAATCCAGCCGTTCGCCTTGGTCGGCGTCGTCGATTTCCCGGCGCAAATTGGCGCAACTCATTTGGATGCCGGCCAGCGGGTTGCGCAACTCATGCGCCAGCCCGGCCGCCAACTCGCCGACGGCGGACAGCTTTTCCGCCCGCGCCAGACTGCGCTGTTGCTCCAACAAGGCTTGCGTGGCGCTGCGGACTTCCGCCTCCAAAGACTGCGCGTACATGCGCTTGGCCTCCTCCAATTCGCGCAGATGCACGACCATGACGTTGTAACTGTTGAACACCGGCAACAGCAGCGGATCGAGGCGCTCGGTGGCAATCGGCGTGAAGTCTTCTTTGGCGAGGTTCAGCAGCAATTGCCGCAGATTGTGCAGCGGGCTGAGGATGCGGCGGCGCAGGAACAACCAGGTCAGCAACAAAATCGCCGTCAGCATGGCCGTCGCCAAACCCAATTCCACCAGCGCCTCGCGGCTGATGGCTTCCAGCACGGTTTCGCGCTGGTCGGTTTCGGCGTCGAGGATTTCGTGCATCTCGCGCAAGGCGCCAAACAATTCGCTGCGGCTGGCGGCTTGCGGCTCGCCGCCGGCCAAAGCCACGCCCAGCGCCGCGTCCACCCGGCGCAGCTTGTCCGGCGTCTGCGCCGACAAATGCGCGTCTTCCAAAGCCAGCGCGTGGATTTTCGAGGAAATCAGCGCCGCCTGTTCCGGCACCAATTCGCCGCCGGACAACACATCCACCAAGGTCTTTTGCAGACTCAGCCCGGCGTCTTGGATGCGGTGGGAATAGCCGACATAGGCTTGCACCGTGTCCAGCCGATCCAAATTGCGCCACAGCATGCCGCCCAAAATCACCGGCACCGACGACAACAGCGCCAGCAAAGCCAAGCCGCGCAGGCGCGCGGGCCGGTCGAGCAGATTCTTGGCGTTGGGAATAGGCATGGCGGCATTATAGCCCGCTTGGCCGGCCGGCCCCGCGGCTTGCCGCGACAGGCTGGCGGGGAACAGCCCGCGCAAGGCCATCAAAGCCGTCCAGCGGACAGCGTCACCCGCTTGCGCGCCGCCAGCGGATGGTCGGACGATGCGGCGTGGCGATCTAGGCC
>JBJSYU010000425.1:0-2816 GCA_046089945.1 Candidatus Methylumidiphilus sp. | reverse complement strand
CGCCCGCTAGCAGGCCTGGAGCAAAGGGCATGTCATAATCGATACGTCCTGTGAAGGCAAAATCCTCGGCTATCGCTTTGCTGCCCGACTGACGGCCCTCACGTATGCCGCTACTTTCGAACCCTTCTGCGTTCAGACCATTCATACCATATATGCGGTATTGGAGGCCGGGGGTTATTTCGCCCCACACCCCGGCGCCAATTTCACGCCATGTCGTTGGGATGATCGTTCGTTCGACTTGTGGGCGATAGTTGCCGTGGAATGTCGGACCTTCATGGATTTCGTTGATGAAGCCCATGGGGACCAACGTCAAGCCTGCCCGCACATTGGCGTAGTCCTTGAGCATGAAATCCAGGTAGGAAAACTCGACGGAGACTTCTCCCTTCTCCTCCGAGCCTTCACCTGTCGTGCCATGCTCGAACTCGATTTCGTTATTGAGGATGATCCAGTCGTTGAACTTGTAGCCGACATAAAGCACGGCGCGCAACAAATCCGCCGAGTCTTTGCTGCTGCCTTTGTCTGCCGTGTAGTTGGTGTACATCGCCTCGCCATAGCCGCCAATCGACAGCCCGCTCTTGACGCGGTAGACCTGCGAAGCCGCCGGGCCGAAGCCGTATTCGCTCTTGTATTCGCGCTTGTCGGGGATGAAAAGCTGGGTTTTCAGCTTCTCCACTTCGGTGGCGAGGATGTCGGTCTTGCGCTCGGTCTCGGATTTAGGCACATGCAGTTTGGCGTCGGCCGCACCGTTGCCTACGGCCGCCGCACCAGCAGGTTCCGCAGCCCCCTCCTTCAGCGCCTTCACTTCCTGCCGCAATGCCTCGTTTTCCCCGGCCTTGGCTTTCAACGCCTCGATCTCCTTCTGCTGCTGCTGGATGATCTTCCACATCTCTTGCAGTGAGGCCGGTGGCGGTTTGGCGCCGGCCGCACCCGTGGCGAGCGCCAAAACCGCGCCCAAGCCTGCGCTGGCCCGTTTCATTTCATGCTTCATAACCAACCCCGCTTCAATATGGAAAGTGGGGCCATTATACGTGAAAGCCGAGTTGTTGCAAATCATTATCATTTGGCGCGATGCGCCAAGGTTTATTTGACCGGGTGATCCTCTGACGCGCGTCCGCCCGCAACGAGCATCGCTACGCGCAATTGCCGGAAATCCTCCACCTCCAAGCTGTCGCGGCAGACCAGCAGCGCATAGCGGCGCGTTTCCGCTTGGAAGTGCAGCAGCGCAAAGCCCGTGTTGAACAGCGAACTCGGCAGCAAAACCGCTTCGATTTCGCCATTGTCCGAGATGTCCAGCCGCCAACTGCCGTCGGGCTTCAGCTTAAATCCGGTGATTTGCGGTTTGGCGCGCAGTGTCAGCGACAGGCTGAGCAACACAGCCAGCGACAACAGCGCGGAAAACGGCCACGGGTTGATGGAGGCGGCGAGGAAGGATAGGGCATGAATGCCCAGCAGATAAGCGCGAAAAGCCCGCGAAGGCTTAGGGGCGAGGTAGGGGCAGGCTGCGGATTTTGGCGGCAAGGGCGTCCACCTGCGGATCGGCGGACTGTTCCGGGCCTAGCAGCAGCCGGATCAGCGCGTCGTCCGGCCAATCCAGCAGCGCCAAAAAGGTTTGCCGTTCGGCCGCGGCCGCCCCGTCAAAGGCGACACGCAGCCAGTTTTGCAACAACAGATCGAGTTCTTTGGTGCCGCGCCGGCAGCGCCATTCCAACTGGGCGCGGACGGCCATTATTTTTGCCGCTCGACCAGTAGCTTTTTGATTTCGCCAATGGCCTTGGCCGGGTTCAGCCCCTTCGGGCAGGTGTCGGTGCAGTTCATGATGGTATGGCAGCGGTACAGCTTGAACGGGTCTTCCAACTCGTCCAGGCGTTCGCCGGTGGTCTCGTCGCGGCTGTCGGCAATCCAGCGGTATGCCTGCAACAGCGTCGCCGGGCCTAAATAGCGGTCGCCGTTCCACCAATAGCTGGGGCAGGAAGTCGAACAGCACGCGCACAAAATGCACTCCACCAGACCGTCCAGCTTGGCGCGTTCCTCTCTGCTTTGCAGCCGCTCACGGTCGGCCGGCGGCGGCGTCTGCGTTTCGATCCAAGGCTTCACCGAGGCGTACTGCGCGTAGAAATGCGTCATGTCCGGCACCAAATCCTTGACCACTTCCAAATGCGGCAGCGGATAGACCTTGATGACTTCGGCGCAATCGTCCATCGCCTTGGTGCAGGCCAAGGTGTTGCGCCCGTCGATGTTCATCGAACAGGAGCCACAGATGCCCTCGCGGCAGGAGCGGCGGAGCGCCAAGGTGCTGTCGATCTCGTTTTTGATTTTCAGCAGCGCGTCCAGCACCATCGGCGCACAATCGTCCTGGTCGATGTGGAACACATCCAGCCGGGGATTTTCGCCGCTTTCCGGGTCGTAGCGGTAAATCTCAATGCGCCGAACCCGCTTGGCGCCTTCGGGGGCGGGCCAGACTTTGCCGGGTTGCACGGTGGAATTTTTGGGGAGGTTAAATTGGGCCATGTCGTTTTGTCCAGTCGCGCTCAATACACCCGAGGCTTCGGTGGGATGGGATCGACTTCGTCGGTCAAGGTGTGCAAATGCACGGGGCGGTAGGCGGCGGACACCTTATGGGTTTCGTCCAGCCACAGCAGGCTATGTTTCAGCCAGTTGTCGTCGTCGCGGTTGGGGAAATCCTCGCGGGCATGGCCGCCACGGCTTTCCTCGCGGTTCAACGCGCCGGTGATCGTCACCATCGCCTGCCCCAGCAAGTTTTGCAATTCGATGGTTTCCACCAGATCGGTGTTCCAGACCAAAGAGCGGTCGGCCAC
>JBJSYU010000424.1:0-3396 GCA_046089945.1 Candidatus Methylumidiphilus sp. | reverse complement strand
GGAAAACCTCGACGCCCGGCATATGTTTGATTGCCCAATCCACCATCGCCTCCAATACCGGCACGATGTCTTTGCCTTTGTCGGTCAGCGCGTATTGGTAGCGCGGCGGCTTGTCGCAATACGCTTGCCTCGCCACCACGCCCGCCGCTTCCAGCTTTTTCAGCCGATCCGCCAAAATGTTCGAGGGGATGCCCTCCGGCGATTGGGCAAACTCGCCATAGCGCATCTTGCCTAGCACCAAATCGCGGACAATCAGCAACGTCCACTTGTCGCCGAACAAGTCCAACACATTCGCCACCGGGCAGTGTGAACGCGCAAAATCGATGGTTTCATGTTCGCTCATGGCATCTTAAAAAATAAAGTTACTTGGAAGCTTGCAAAAAGCAAGTGACTAGCCTAATGTGGGGACTTGCAATTTTAAAGCGACTGTACCACACGCCGCCAACCTTTAGGAGAAACCCATGATCGTCCTGCACCAATTCGCCCGTTCCTGGGGCATCCCGAACCAAAGCCAGTTCTGCGTAAAAACAGAAACTTATCTGCGCATGGCCCGGCTTCCCTACCAGATTGTCGAGAGCCTGCCGCTGCACGGCCCACGCGGCAAGCTGCCGTTCATCGTCGATCAAGGCCAGAAAATCAGCGATTCCAGCCTGATCGAACTGCACCTGAAAACAACGTATGGCGACCCGCTGGACGCGCACTTGAGCCAGACAGAAAAAGGCGTCGCTAAAGCCTTCCAACGCCTGCTGGAGGAGCATTTGTATTGGGCGGGAATGATGACACGCTGGAATGGCACGGCGGAAAATTGGCAAACCACCAAACAGGCGATTTTCAACGTCTTGCCGCCGGTGGCCCGCGATATTGCCGCAGTCGTTTACCATCGCCGCATCAACAGCCAGCTTATAGGCCATGGCCTAGGCCGGTTGAGCCAGGAAGAGGCGTTTAAGCTGGGGACAGAAGACTTGGACGCGCTGTCTGCGTTTCTCGGCGACAAACCCTATTTCATGGGTGCGCAGCCTAGCAGTTTGGACGCCTCAGCCTACGGCATCCTCGTCAACACCTTAGGTTGCCCAATTGCGTCGCCACTGAAAGATTACGCGCTGGGAAAAGCCAATCTATTGGCGTATTGCCAGCGCATGCAGGGGGAATATTTTCCCGAACTGCCGTGGCTGCACAATTAAGCCTTACTTTGCACACTCCACACCGAACCCTGATCGATATACACCACGCGGTCGCCCCAATTGCCCAGCGACATGGCGGTGGACAGGGTTTGGTCTTGGCGTTTGACGACAGTGCCGTTACTGGGGACGAATATCACCAATTCGCCGTCATCGACGATAGTCGCGCACACCCGCTTCGGCAGTATGGCGATATTCAAATCCGCATTGGCCGCACCGCCATGCCAGATGGAATACTGTTTGTAGTCTTCGCTGAAATACAGTTCTAGCTTGCGGTATTCGCCGTTGGCATTGACGCCGACCAGCGCGATAAAACGATGGCCGGCTTTCGCAGCCACCACTTTTAGTCCATCCAATTCCTTGACGCGCACTTGGCCGCAGGCTTTTTCGCCAAATGGAGCAATCAGGAAGGTTGCGCCAAAGGCGTCTTGCACGCCCACGCCATCAAACCAGCGCGTGGCATTGACCATAACCCCCCAGGTCGCGCCCATCGCCAACAGCGGGCGCTGGAATATCTTCACGTCCACTTCGGCCAAGCCTTGGTTGGTGACTAAAAACATGCGGTTTTCATAGCGCATCGGCCGCACTGCGGCAATGTCCAGATCCAATAGAGTTTCTTGCAGGCTGGCATCAATATACGCAAATTGGATTTTGCCATGGTCGAAATCCGCTTTCAGCCAACCGACACCGGCCTGGATTATTTCGCACTCATACGATTTGGCCGCACCGATAACCCGCTTTGTCGCCAAATTGACCAGTTTACCCGAAGCCAGCAATACGATGCCGCAGGGAAATATGCGCAGCGCTGGGTCGGCGGCGTCGCCGAATAGTTTATCGAAAGCCAGCATGCCGCCGCCGCTGGTGACGACCCGCGCCACGCGCAACGCGGCAGGGGCGGCTGGTGGCTGGGCATAAGGCGAGGGCGGCGGTGTGCGTTCGCCGTTTTGGAAAGTGGCCCGATACCAGTCCAATAATCCTGCTGGAATAAGCGCAAAGTCGCGCACAGCGCGGTTTAGGCGCACTCCCGGCGTGAACACCGAGGCATTCGCCATCATCCGTGCTTCCAAATCGGAAGGTTTGTAGCCATCCAACATGCCTTTATAGGGATGAATGCCAACGTATATTTGAAACGTGACGATACCCCAGGCAAACCAGTCAGTTTCCCGCGAAAATCCGTTGCGGTGCCAATCGCGTATCGAGGGCATAATCACCGTTGCGGGCCACTGGCCAATGGCCCAGGAATCCACATCCAAGGCACGGGGTTCTGGTTCTTGGCCTAATACAGTGATCCAGTTCAATTCGTTGGCGTCCACCATCAGGGCTTGGTTTTGATGGGCGATCTGCATAGTTTCCCGCATCCGGGCCACCAAGGTGGACGCGGCGGCATCGGCAAAGCCGGTGCGGCTGCGGAAATCATTGGTGAATACCCGCGACAATGGCTCGCCGTCCACATAATCCATGTAATACCCGATGGGCTTGGCTGCGCTGTCCAGCACCAGCCCGTGCGGCGCGACGATATAGTCATGGCGTATGGCTTTCAGTAATTGGATTTTGTCGGCCATGCCGTCGCGGCTCATTTTGTCCGGGTCGGCGTAGAGTTTAATCACCCAGTCTTTTAGACGGAACGCCGAGCCTTCGCCGCCGGTGCCGATATGGTCATTCGGGCTGATCGTCACTGCGCCCCGGCCCTCCAAGACAATCTTGGTTTTGCCGGTAATCATAGGGCGTCCTGCTGAATATGGATGACCGCATAGGCGATATCGTCCATTGGGCCTTTGCCGGTTTTCTGCGCGTCTTTGACCATGCGGTTCAACCGGCGTTTGGCGAATTCCCCGGCGGTGGTTTTGAACGCCAGCAATTCCAACACCGCCTGTTTCCAGTCTAGCCCATCAATTTGGCTGACGCCATCGGTGAACACCGCAACATACTCCAGATCACTCAGGCTTTCGGGCGGAATGTCGGTGCTGATGCCGAGTATGCCATCATCAATGCTGAAACATTTGCCTGCCTGCGGCTGTAAGCCATCGCTCGGCTGATAGTGCCAGTATTCGGCGCTTAGCGGATTGGTCGGGCCATCGTGGTGGGCGGCTTTGAAACCGGCGTAATCGTCCAAAGCATACGCCAAGGATAACGGGGCATTATGCCGCCATTCATAGCGGGCCAGGTCCACGCGACCGCCACGGTATTGCATCGTCACCACGCCATCGCCTTGCAAATG
>JBJSYU010000423.1:0-5464 GCA_046089945.1 Candidatus Methylumidiphilus sp. | reverse complement strand
AGCCACCGTCCGATGCTACCGGCTCCGCCTTCCCGCCCGCTGGGTACTAAGACACTGAGTACCGGCGGGCCATCCGTCACGATCAAGTCGCACCACAATGTCGGCGGCCTGCCGGAAAACATGAAGCTGAAACTGGTCGAGCCGCTGCGCGAGTTATTTAAGGACGAGGTGCGGGCGATTGGCTTGGAATTGGGCCTGCCGTCGGAAATGATTAACCGCCATCCATTCCCAGGGCCGGGCTTGGGCGTGCGGATTTTGGGCGAGGTGAAATGGGAATATGCGGAACTCTTGCGCCGGGCCGACGCGATTTTCATCGAGGAGTTATATCGCCATGGGCTGTATGAGAAAACCAGCCAAGCGTTTGCGGTGTTTCTGCCGGTGCGCTCGGTCGGGGTGATGGGCGATGGCCGGCGCTATGATTATGTCGTGGCGTTGCGGGCGGTGGAGACGGTGGATTTCATGACCGCGCATTGGGCGCATTTGCCGTATGAGTTTTTGGATTTGTGTTCGCGGCGGATCATCAACGAGATACCCGGCATTTCGCGGGTGGTCTACGATATTTCGGGCAAGCCGCCCGCGACGATTGAGTGGGAGTGAGCGGCTAAATGGCAATTACAAACTTCATCAACACAACTAACACGAGGAGCAACAATGAACGTCCAACTCAATTTGGTAGACAACTCCAAAGGCCTTGGCAACGGCGGGGTTGTCATTTTCAAAGCCATAAGCGCAGGCGGCCCTTATGAGGCTTGGAAAATAATCAGCGATTCGGATTTTGAGGCCAACAACTACCCATTTGTTTATCCAGTAGGTCAAGGGGAGTCGCCGACGCTTTATGTCGGCGTGGCCTCGTCAGCCGAACCGGGCATGTTGATGGAGGCCGTGCAAACTCAATCCAACACCGCCGTGAATCTGCTTGGCCTACAGTCAGCAACCATCATCATGACCGGTGGCGGTGTGGGGCCAAATGCTGAACCATATCAGTTTAACTTGGCTAATCCCCAAGCCTGAAAGCCTGCCGCCTTGTGCACTGACGAGGCATGGATGCTGCGAGTCCTTGCGCTTGCCCGCCGCGCCGAAGTAATGGGCGAGGTTCCCGTTGGTGCGGTGCTGGTCAAAGAAGGTATCGCTATCGCCGAGGGCTGCAACTGCCCTATCTCCACAAACGACCCGACCGCCCACGCTGAAATCGTCGTGCTGCGGGCGGGCGGATTGGCGCTGAATAATTACCGTCTAGTCGATACCACGCTCTATGTCACGCTGGAACCTTGCGCGATGTGCATGGCGGCGATAGTCCATGCGCGGGTGAAACGGCTGGTGTTCGGCGCATACGACCCCAAGCGCGGGGCGGTGTGCAGTGCGCTGCACTTAGCCGAGGCCGAGTTTATGAACCACGCGGTAGAATGGGAAGGCGGGGTATTGGAGGAGGAATGCGCGGGGCTATTGCGGCAGTTTTTCCGGCGACGGCGCTGAGGTTTGCGACCGCCTCAAGCGTCGCGGACGGAGCAAACACCCCGTCCGGCTGCAAGCGCGGGGCGGGTTATTTTTTGGCCGCCGAGTTTTCGATCTTGGCGGCTTTTTTCAAGTCCTCGACATGCTTCTGCAACTGCTGGGTGACCATCACATTGCGGATTTGCTCTTTGACGGTGTCGAAGGCGGGCGGCTCTCCCTTGCGCGAGTCCTCGCGCTGGATGACATGCCAGCCGAATTTGCTTTGCACCGGGGCTGAGGATATCTCGCCGTTTTTCAGCGCGGCGACGGCGG
Organism: Candidatus Methylumidiphilus sp.; assembly: GCA_046089945.1. Taxonomy (GTDB): domain Bacteria; phylum Pseudomonadota; class Gammaproteobacteria; order Methylococcales; family Methylococcaceae; genus Methylumidiphilus. Next base: position 3,700 of record JBJSYU010000423.1, on the reverse strand, counting down.
TGGTGAATTCCGGCACCATCTGCTGCGGGTTGAACCAGCCTAAGTCGCCGCCGTTTTGCTTGGCGCTGGGGTCTTTCGACAGCTTCTTCGCCAAGTCGGGGAATTTCCCGCCTTTTTTCAGCTTCGCCAGCACGTCGTTGGCCTCCTGCTCGGTTTCCAGCAGGATGTGGCGGGCCTTGAATTCGGTCAGGTCGGCGCCGGCCACTTTCTCGTCGTATTCCTTGCGCGCCTCTTCGTCGGTGATGGTGATGGTCTTGCGGAAAGCCTCCACCGCCGCCTGCGCCAGCACGTCACGGGTGACGTTTTCCAGACGCCCCTGGACGCTGGGGGTTTTTTGCATGCCCTTCTTTTCCGCCTCTTGGCGCAGCAGTTCGCGGCTAATCAGCGACTCGACCGCCTTGTCTTCTGGCACATTTTGCTCACCGCTTTGCTTTTCAATGTCGGAAATCAGGCTGCGCACGGCGTTTTTGCTGATGGCTTTGCCGTTGACGGTGGCGGCGGCGTCGGCGCTGGGCGCGTCGTCGTCGTCGGCGATGGCGAGCGAGGTTCCAAACAGCAAGGCCACGGCGGCGCCGATCAGATAGGTTTTATTCATAGAGGGTTTTCCGTAAGTAGTGAGTCAGTGAAAAGGATGATGGGCTTACTTCGGCGCGGGGGCGACGGGCTTGCCGGCCTCCAAGGGCGCCGGGGCGGATTTGCCGGCGGCGGCGGGCGCAGGCGTCGGATTGGCGGCGGGCGCGGCGCCTTCCATGCCGGGGGCTTCCGGCGGCTTGGTTTGCAACAGGCGCTCGACCTTCGCGCTGGCCTTCAATTGCTCGACATGCTCCTGCACTTTCTGCCCCAGCAGCAGTGTGCGGAACTGGTCTTTGACCGCGTCGAACGGCGGGGCCTCCTGCTCGCGGGAATCCTGGCGCTGGATGACATGCCAGCCAAACTGGCTTTTCACCGGCGCGGCGGACAGTTCGCCATTTTTCAGCGCGGCCACGGCGGCGGAAAACTCCGGCACCATCGACTGCGGGTTGAACCAGCCCAAGTCGCCGTTGTTTTGCTTGGCGCTGGGGTCTTTCGACAGCTTCTTCGCCAGATCTTCAAACTTCGCGCCTTTTTGCAGCTTGGCGATGGCGTCTTTGGCGGCGGCTTCGCTGTCCAGCAGAATATGGCGGGCCTTGTACTCAGTGCCTTTCAGCGCCTGCACCCGCGTGTCGTATTCCTTTTTGATTTCCTCCTCGCTAACGGTGAGGGTTTTGCGCAGGTTTTCCACCATCGCCATCACCATCACATCGCGCCGGGCGTTGTCCAATTTGGCTTGGATCGCCGGATCTTTCGCCAAGTTGAGCTTTTCCGCCTCCTGGTTCAGCAGTTCGCGGGAGATCAAGCCATCCAGCACCTTGTCATCAGGCACCATGCCGCGGCCAGCGCCGCGCTGCTTCATTTCGGCCGAAATGGCGTCAAACACCGTCTTGCTGATGGCTTTGCCGTTGACAATTGCGACGTTTTCGCCGCTTTGTCCCGATGCGGCGGCGGAAGTGGCCGGCGCCGCCGCGTCGCCAGTTTTGCCGGCTTCCTCGCAGCAGCCGCCGAGCAGCAGCACGCTGGCCACGGCGGCAAGGGTAAAGGCTTGTTTTTTCATAAGGTCAGTCCTGTTTTTCAAGTTGTGCGAATTCATCTGGGGTATAGGCTTTGATGCTCAGCGCGTGGATGTCCGATTGCATCATCTCGGCCAAAGCCGCGTACACCGCTTGGTGGCGGCGCACCAGCGTCTGCCCGGCAAACGCCTCGGCGACGATGGTCGCGTAAAAATGCCCGCCGCCACTGCGCGCCCCGGCGTGGCCGGCGTGGCTTTGGCTGTCGTCGTAAATTTCGATGTGGGTGGGCGCGAGGGTTTCTTGCAACAAATGGCGTATTTTTTCGGTGCGGTTGGTCATCAGGATACTTTGCGTAGGTGTCAGTTGTGCCGCAAGCGTCAAGCTTTAAGCCGGAAAGACTTTGCGGAAGGGTTTGACGGTGACGCGGGCATAGATGCCCGCCTGTTGGTAAGGGTCTTGCGCGGCCCAAGCCTCGGCGGCCGCCAAGTCGGCGAATTCGGCGACGACCAGGCTGCCGGTGAAGCTGGCCGGGCCGGGGTCGTCGGCGTCCACCGCCGGATGCGGGCCGGCCAGCAGCAGCCGACCCTCGTCCTGCAAGGCTTGCAGGCGCAGCAAATGCGCCGGGCGGGTTTGCCTGCGCAGTTCCAGGCTGTCTTGGATATCTTCGGCAATGATGGCATAGAGCATGGGCTTCACTCCTGTTCGGCTTGCGGTTCCGGCAGATGGCGTGACAAATAGATCGATTGCAGCACCACGAACAGCAGGGTCAGCCCCAGCATGCCAAACAGCTTGAAATTGACCCAGGTAGCGGTGTCGAAGTTGCTCATGACATACCAGTTCACCCCGCCCAGCACGAAGAAAAACAGCGTCCAGCTCAAGTTCAAATTGCGCCAGACCGCGCCCGGCAGGCTCAAGCCGGCCGTGGCACCCATCATGCGCTCGATCATCGTCTTCTCGCCCAGCCATTGGCTGGACAGGAACGCGAAGCCGAACAGCCAATTGATGACGGTCGGCTTCCATTTGATGAACTGCTCGTCCTGCAAATATAAAGTCAGCCCGCCGAACACCACGATGATGACCAAAGTCACCAGATGCATGGTCTCAATTTTGCGGGTTTTGAACCAGGAATAGCCGACTTGGGCAAAGCTGGCGGCGATGGCCACGGCCGTCGCCACATAGATGTCGAAAATCTTATAGGCGATGAAAAACAGCAGGATAGGGAAAAAGTCGAAGAGCAGTTTCATAGAGCCGGTGTGGGGGTGTTGGGGCGGTTGCGCGGGGTGCGGCCAAAGGCTTGCGTGGCGGTGAAGCATCCCTGGTGGCGTTTGCGGAAACGTTCAGACCTTCATTAAAGGAAGCTCTGATAAGTCCCCTCGCCCGGTGGAGAGAGGGTTAGGGTGAGGGGCAAACGATTCAATTTTTAGACCCTCACCCCAACCCTCCCCCGGCGAGGGGGAGGGAGCTAAAGACTTAAATCAGAGCTTACTTAAGCGCCATTCGGCGCGTCAAGTTATGATAGGCACCTATTCTAACCTTTCTATGGGCAATATTCACCTATCCGGCCATCCGCGCCGAGCAACGAGGACGACATGAACGACCAAACCCGCACCGAACTGGAAGCAGCGGCCTTCCGCCACCTCATCAAACACCTGCAACAGCGCACCGACGTGCAGAACATCGACCTGATGATCCTGTCCGGCTTCTGCCGCAACTGCCTCGCCAAATGGTACGCCGCCGCCGCCGCCGAGCGCGGCCTGGACTTGAGCTACGCCGCCGCGCAGGAAGCCGTGTACGGCATGCCCTACGCCGAATGGAAACAGAAACACCAAGCCGAAGCGACGCCTGAGCAACTGGCCGCGATGGAGACAGCATTGCGGCGGCAGGAGGCTTTCGGAGGCGGGCATTGAGGCGTGACGCATCGCGCTTAAACACGCCGCAGCCAGCCATGCAAGCCAATCCCCCGGTAGTCGCCATACTCGGTGGCGGATATGCGGCAATGTCGGCGGTGGGGGTATTGCGCAAACATCACCCCGCCTGCCGAATCAAGCTGATTGCCCCGCGCAAAGCCCACATCAAAATTACCCGGCTGCACGAAACCCTGCGCTATCCACTGC
>JBJSYU010000422.1:0-5945 GCA_046089945.1 Candidatus Methylumidiphilus sp. | reverse complement strand
GACATCACCGACTACATCGTCGGCTTCTACAACAGCCGGCGGTTGCATTCCACATTGGGCAACCTGCCGCCCAACGCTTACGAGCGCAACCAGGCAGCCAAACAACCTATCTCGGTGTCCATTAAAACTTGACCACCACATTCCGGCGTCCGGCCGGAATGACGGATTCTTCCAGCCTTGGCTAGAACACCTTGCCAGCCAATTCAGCTTAAGTTTTCCTCCATGGCAATTAACACTTTGGCCACCTCGATGAGCTTAAGGTTGCGGCTCATCGCTGTTTTGCGCAGAAATTGGTAGGCTTGGTCTTCGCCCATGTTTTTCTTTTTCATTAAAAGCCATTTGGCCTTCTCGATGATTTTACGGTCGGCAAGTTGGGTTTTCGCGTCTTCCAATTCTTGCCTTAGGCTTTGAAATTCGCGGAAGCGGGCGACGGCGACTTCGACTATCGGCATGACGCGCTCGCGGCTTAAGCCATCGACGACATAGGCGCTGACGCCGGCTTGCACGGCTTGGCGGATGTAGGCCGGGTCGCGCTCGTCGGAAAACAGGATAATCGGCTTGGGCTGGTCGCGGTTGATTTCCTTCATCTGCTCCAGCGTGTCGAGGCCGGGGGCTTCCATGTCGATGACGATCACGTCCGGTTCGCGCTTGGCGACTTCCGCCGCCAAGCCGGCGTCGTCGGCGATGCGGGCGATGACGCGGTGGCCGGCTTCGGCCAGCGCGGCTTCCAGCAATTCGGCGCGTTCCGGGTCTCGATCCACCAGCATCACGCGCAGGCTCATGCCGGCCCTCGCAGGATTTGGGTTTCGCGCAGCAACGCCTGCAATTCAGGAATGCAGGCGCCGCAGTTGCTGCCAGCCTTCAGCGCGTGGCCGAGTTGTTCCACCGTGGCGCAGCCTTGTTCGCGGATGGCGCGGTCGATTCGGTTGCGCCCGACGCCGAAGCAGGCGCAGACGGTGCGGCCCGGATCTTCGCCGCCCGGCGCGCGCCCGGCCAACAGGCCCATGCGGTCTTGGCGGTTCAGCGCGGCGGCGGCGAACAATCCGGCCAGCCAGTCGCGCGGGGGCAGTTCGGCGCTGCGGCTGACGAACAGGCAGGCGGACAGCCTTCCGTCCGACAATTGGGCGCAACGGTAGCGGCCCTGCGCGGCGTCGGCATATTCCAGCCATTCACAGTCTGTGCCATCTTGGCAAAGCAGCGCCTTGGCCCAGTCCGTCCATGCCGTCGGCGTGTCGGACGCGGCCAGTTCGTAGCGCCAATAGCCGTCGCCGCGCACTTCCACGCGCCAATCCATGCCAGCGACCGCCAGTTTTTCCCGCGCCAGCAAAAAGCCGTGCCAAGCCGGTTGGTAGCGGCTGAGCCGCACGGGCGTGTGCTTGGATTCCGGCTCGCCGGACACGGGATCGACGGCGGGGTTGACCAGCGCGTTCACCAAGGCGTCTTCGGCATACGGGCCGCTCCAGTGCATCGGCATGAACACCGAACCCGGCTTTTGGCCGTCGTTAAGCGTGACCCGCGCCAACGCGACGCCGAAACGGCTTTGCAGCCGCGCCAGCATGCCGTCGCGCAGGCCCAGCCGCGCCGCGTCGTCGGGGTGGAGTTCGGCGTAAGGCTCGAACAGGTGGCGGTTCAGGCGCGGGCTGCGGCCGGTGCGCGTCATCGTGTGCCATTGGTCGCGGATGCGGCCGCTGTTGAGGATCAGCGGATAGTCGACGTTGGGGCTTTGCGCCGGGGCTTTGGGCGTCAGCGCCAGCATCCGCGCCTTGCCGTCGGCATGGCAAAAGCCGCCTGCGCCAAACAGCCGGGCGGCGTCTGTGCCATTGCCCGACGGCAGCGGCCAGCGCGTCGGGGCCAATGATTCGTAACCGGCCTCGTCCAAATCGGCCAACGCGCCGATGTTGAACAGCCGGCCGCCCATGTTGCGGCATGCCGACAGCCGGGCATGTTCGCGGAAGATGGCGGCGGGGCTTGCGTAGTCGAATGCCGCGCCAAAGCCTAAGCGCTGGGCGACTTGGCAGATGATCCACCAATCGGGCCTGGCTTCGCCCGGTGGCGGCAGGAATGGCCGTTGCCGGGAGATGACGCGCTCGGAGTTGGTGACGGTGCCGCTTTTTTCGCCCCAGGCCAAAGCGGGCAGGCGCGCGTGGGCGTAGGCGCTCAAGTCGGTGGCGTCTTCGCAGTCCGACACGACGACGAACGGGCAAGCGGCCAAGGCGCGGCGCACGGACTGGCTGTCCGGCAGGCTGACGACGGGGTTGGTCGCCATGATCCACACGGCTTTGATGCGGCCCTCGCCGATGGCTTGGAACAAGTCCACGGCTTTCAGGCCGGGTTGGCGGGCGAGCTGGGGAGACCTCCAAAAATCGGCGACGGTTTGCCAGTGGTCGGCGTTGCCGAAATCCATGTGCGCGGCGAGTTGGTTCGCCAGTCCGCCGACTTCGCGCCCGCCCATCGCGTTGGGCTGGCCGGTCAAGGAAAACGGCCCCATGCCGGGCTGGCCGATGCGCCCGGTCGCCAAATGCGCGTTGATGATGGCGTTGACTTTGTCGCTGCCGGCGGAAGATTGGTTGACGCCTTGCGACCACGCGGTGACGGTTTTCGGCGTACTGAGGAACATCTGGAAAAATTTTGCCACATCGGACTCGTCCAGCCCACAGGCGGCGGCGGTGGCCGGGATCGTGGCGGACGCGGCGGCGGCGAGTGCGGCGGCGAAGCCAGACACATGGCGCTCCAAAAAATCATAATCCAGCCCGTCATGGCGGCGCAGATGGTGCAACAGGCCATTGAACAAGGCCACGTCGCTGCCCGGCTTCAGCGCCAAATGCAAATCGGCCAATTCGCAGGCGGCGGTGCGGCGCGAGTCGATGACGACGATCTTCATCGTCGGCTTGGATTTTTTGGCTTGAGCGATGCGCTGGTACAGCACCGGATGGCACCAAGCCGTGTTCGAGCCGACCAGCACCAGCAAATCGGCCAATTCCAAATCTGCGTAGCAACCCGGCACGATGTCCTCGCCGAACGCCCGCTTGTGGCCGGCCACCGACGAGGACATGCACAGCCTGGAGTTGGTGTCGATGTTGCCTGAGCCGATGAAGCCTTTCATCAGTTTGTTGGCGGCATAGTAGTCTTCGGTCAACAACTGCCCGGACACGTAAAACGCCACGGATTCCGGGCCGTGTTCGTCCAAGGTTTGCCGGAAGCGGCGGGCGACTTCGTCCAATGCTTCATCCCAACGGCGGGGCTTGCCGTTGACTTCCGGCTTGAGCAAGCGGCCTTGCAGGCTGAGCGTCTCGCCTAAGGCCGCGCCCTTGGCGCAAAGCCTGCCGAAATTCGCCGGATGCTGCGGGTCGCCTAGTATCGCCGCCGAGCCGTCCGGCTGCGGCGTGGCGATGATGCCGCAGCCTACGCCGCAGTAGGGGCAGGTGGTCTGGGTGCCGGGGGCGCTCATCTGCCGCCGCCGGTCGCGGCGACATATACCTCGCCGTGTTCAATTTTCACGTCGAAGCGTTGGGCGCAGCCTGCGTCCGGGGCGAGGGCTTCGCCGGATTCCAGGTCGATGATCCAGTTGTGCAAAGGGCAGGCCACGCGCCGCCCGTGGACGATGCCTTGCGACAGCGGCCCGCCTTTGTGCGGGCAACGGTCGCGCAGCGCAAACACCTCGTCCGCCTGGGTGCGGAAGATGGCGATGTCGCCGAAGACGGTTTCCAGAATCCTAGCGCCTTGCGCGGGGATGTCTTGCAATGTGCCGATATTGATCCAGTCGCTCATGGTTTTCCTCGTGGCCGAGTGGGTGTGTTTGTCGGATGGCTGGGCGGCGTGGGATTGTGTTCCACGTGGAACACACGTGGCTAGGGTCAGCCTGCTCCATGTAAGCGCAACGGCTCAAACTGTTCCTTTTCCAAGCCGGCCACCCGTTCCGCCCAAGGATCAACTTGTGCGGTTTCTTGCGAGGCCAAAAAGCGGCGGTGCAATTCCGCCCGGCCAGCGGCGTCGTCCACAATGCGCTGCTTGATGGTGTTTAAGCCCACGCGCTCGATCCAATGCGCGGTGCGCTCCAAGTAGCGGCCTTCCTCGCGGTAGAGTTGCATAAATGCGCCGGTGTATTCCAGCACTTCCGCTTCGGTTTCGACTTTGCACAAAAAATCGGTCACGCGCACTTTGATGCCGCCGTTGCCGCCGACCAGAATTTCGTAGCCGGAATCGATGCAGACCACGCCTAAATCTTTGATGCTGGCCTCGGCGCAGTTGCGCGGACAGCCGGAGACGGCGATTTTAAGCTTGGCCGGCGTCCACGAACCCCAGGTCATTTTCTCGGTTTTGATGCCTAAGCCGGTGGAGTCTTGTGTGCCGAAGCGGCACCACTCTTTGCCGACACAGGTTTTGACGGTGCGCAGCGACTTGCCGTAGGCGTGGCCGGAGACAAAGCCTGCGTCGTTCAAATCGCTCCAGACTTTCGGCAAATCGGCCTTTTTGATGCCTAGCAGGTCGATGCGCTGGCCGCCGGTGATTTTCACCGTCGGCACTTGGTATTTTTCGGCCACGTCGGCGATGGCCCGCAGTTCGCGCGGATTGGTGACGCCGCCCCAAATGCGCGGCACGACCGAATAAGTGCCGTCTTTTTGGCTGTTGGCGTGGGCGCGTTCATTGATGAAGCGGGACTGCGTGTCGTCTTGGTATTCACCGGGCCAGGCGCACAGCAAGTAATAATTGAGGGCAGGGCGGCAAGATGGGCAGCCGTCCGGGGTTTTCCATTCCAAGGCTTGCATCAAGGCCGGGATGGATTTTAGGTTTAATTGGGCGATGCTGCCGCGCACTTCCTCATGCGTGAAGCCGGTGCAGCCGCACATCGGCTTTTTCGACGGCGCGGTGGAATAGTCGCCGCCTAGCGTGCTGCTGAGAATTTGCTCAACCAGCCCGGTGCAGGAACCGCAGGAGGCCGAGGCTTTGGTGTGGGCGCGGACTTCCTCCAGCGTGAACAGCTTTTTGGCCGTAATGGCTTTGACCACATCGCCTTTGCACACGCCATTGCAGCCGCAAACTTCGGCGCTGTCCGGCAGCTTCGAGGCTTTGTTTTCCGCGCCGTGGCCGGTTTCGCCCTGCTGTGGCTGGCCGAACAAGATGTGTTCGCGGAACGCCGAGATGTCCGCGCCTTCGCGCATCAATTGGAAATACCACGCGCCGTCTATCGTGTCGCCGTACAGCACCGCGCCTTGGATGCGGTTGTCTTTGACCACCAGTTTTTTGTAGACGCCGCGCGCTGGGTCTTGGAAGGTCATGTCTTCCGTGCCGTCGCCGCCTTGGAAATTGCCCGCCGAGAATAAATCAATGCCGGTGACTTTCAGCTTGGTCGAAGTCATCGAGCCTTCGTAGCGGGCGATGCCGAATTCGGCCAGATGGTTGGCGCAGACCTTGGCTTGCTCGAACACCGGCGCGACCAGCCCGAACAATTGTTTGCGGTGTTGCACGCATTCGCCGACCGCGTAAATGCGCGGATCGTAGGTTTGCAGCGTGTCGTTGACGACGATGCCGTGTTCGCAATAAACGCCGGCCGCTTTCGCCAAGCCCACGTTTGGCTCGATGCCCACCGCCATCACCACCAAATCCGCCGGGATTTCCGTTCCGTCGGCAAAGCGCACCGCCCGCACATGGCCGTCGCCGAGCAGGGCTTCGGTGCTGGTTTTCAGGCGGAACCGGATGCCGATGTGGGCCATGGCTTGTTGCAGCAGATCGGCCGCCGGCCGGTCGAGCTGACGGTTCATCAAAAAGCCCGAATGATGCACGACGGTGACGGCCATGCCTTGCTTCGCCAAGCCGTTCGCCGCCTCCAAGCCGAGCAAGCCGCCGCCGACCACCACCGCCTGCTTGCCGCCCGCCGCCGTGCGCAGCATGTATTCCACGTCGTGGATGTCGCGGAAACCAATCACTCCCTTTAGGTTCGCGCCTGG
>JBJSYU010000421.1:0-18697 GCA_046089945.1 Candidatus Methylumidiphilus sp. | reverse complement strand
GGGCAGGGCGGGTGTGTTAAGTCGTGTTACGCTGCGGCGGGTGTTGCAGGTGGTTGGCATATTGTTTGTTAGAATCGCCCCGGCGACCCGTTCAAGTGCGCCGTCCGGCGGGCATGACAAGCCCGGCACATTGCCACGTTTCTGTTTAACTTGCATGACATCTTATGAATTCGACCCTTGTTTGGCATCACGCTACCGTGACCCGGCAGCGCCGGGAGCAGCAAAACGGCCATAAAAGCTGCATTTTGTGGTTCACCGGCCTGTCCGGGGCCGGCAAATCGACGTTGGCGCATTGCGTAGAGGAGCGCTTGTTTGCGCGCGGCTGCAAGACCTATGTGTTTGACGGCGACAATGTGCGCCATGGCCTGTGTGCGGATTTAGGCTTCAGCGATGCGGATCGGGTGGAGAACATCCGCCGCATCGGCGAGATGAGCAAACTGTTTGTCGATGCCGGCGGCATCGCGCTGACCGCGTTCATTTCGCCGTTTCGCAAAGACCGCGACTTGATCCGCCAATCGGCCGCGCCGGGCGATTTCATCGAGATTTACTGCCAGGCGTCGCTGAGCGTCTGCGAGGGCCGCGATGTCAAGGGTTTGTACCAGAAGGCGCGACGCGGCGAAATCCGCGAGTTCACCGGCATTTCGTCGCCTTACGAGCCGCCGTTGCAGCCAGAGATCGTCGTCAACACCGGCGCGGATAGTTTGGATGCCTGCGCCGGGCAGGTCATCGAGTATTTGCGGCAGGCGGGCAAAATCGGCGTTTGATGATGCCTGTCGCCAACACGCGGGAAAGCTTTGGGCGGCCTGATTTTTATATTGCCCCCGCACAGGCGACACGCAGCCTTGGATTATTGCAGCACAGCGGCAATCTGTTGCATGAGGTCTTTCTTTTCGGCCATCAGGAAAAGCCCTTTGCCGCCGCTTTTGTCGGCCCAAAGCTGGCCGATATTGTTTTTTTCCCTGGTGTCTGGCGTGTCGGCGAGATATGCGCCCTTATATTCAAGGGTGAAGATTCGCCCGTCGTTAAGCTCCATCACAAAATCAGGATAAAAGCGGTCGGTCGAAGTCGGCAACCAAAAAGAGGTTTGCGGTCGGCCTGACAAATTCCGAATCCAGTGCTTCACTTGCGGCAGCGTGTCGATTAGCCGCGCACATTCAAACTCCTCGCCCTCGCTTTTAAGCTCGCCAATGCCGCCGAAAAAATGCTTCTTGAATTGATACGGGCCACGATAAAACCACGCGGCGGGGTAGGGGCGTTTCCCGAAAGAAAAGCCGTCTGCAAAACGGGTTTCGACGGCGGCGGTCGGCGCAAAAAGGAAAGTTTGATAATCCTTGGCGTAGGCTAGGCGGCGGCAGTCGTCTATTTTCTGTAGGATGGCCTTGGCCAGCGGGTATTTGAAACGCAGCAAGTCATTCAAGGCAATATGGCGCGTGTCCGTCAGATAGGCCACGATCCTGCGGCAGAATTCCAACAGCACGGGCTGGGTCAAGTCGGGTTGGCGGCATTGCCTGTCCAGCCAGCGGGAAAGCTGCAAATCCGTCCAGTCGAGTTTGAGAAAGCCGATGTCGAGCTGGGCGTTCTGGGCTAGGTGCTGGTAAACAACTTTCTCGCCGTTGAAGTCCACTTCCCAACGCTCGGCGGTTTCGCTGATGCCAAATTCAGCCGCCGTGAGTTCCGCCGCGTAGCTGTTCAGCGTCCAGCCGCCCAACTCAAGAATAAGCTCTTCCTCGGCAAGCGCCAATTCGCCTTGCAGGTTCAGAAACAGGCGGGGAACGGCGAAGTCCTCGCCGCGCTCGGCGGGGCTTTCGCTGTTGCGGTGGGTGCCGCGGTGGCGTTGCACGGCGGCGCGAATGGCCGCTTGCCGCGCGGGGGCCGCCACGGCGGCAATCAGCCGCTCCTCAAGCGCTTCGGGAATTTCGCCTACAACGGCAACGGTCACAGTGCCGTCATCCCGCGTCTCCACCTTCACCCGCTCGGCCACTTCGGCGGCCAGCCCGCTCAAGTCCGGCGCGGTGTCCACGGTTTCAAGTAAAACCGGCTTTCGATTGAAAAGGTCGGAAGTCTCACCAAAGCCCGGAAGTGTGCCTTGCCGCTGCTCCACATGGGCGGCGGCTTCGTCCGGCTGAAACCCCATTTTCTGAATAAGCGTGTCCACCAAGGCGCGCGCGCCATCCCCAAAGCGGGGGCTGGATATATGCGTATAAGCATGGTTTAAGGCTGGGTTGGCGCGGCTTTGCGTGTAGGGCATACGCAGCACACGCCCTAAAAGCTGCTCGATGTCGGTCGCGCTGCTGATATTGGCGACGGAACACAGGACATAGGCGAAAGAGCAATCCCAACCTTCCTTGAGGGCTTCGACGGTGATAATGAAATCAACCGCACAAGCGGGATCAAACAAGTTGAGGCTGTCGAGTTCGCGCTGTTCGCCCGTGGCGATGGCGATACGCTCGGCGGCGATGTTTTCGTTGTCGATTAGGTATTGTTTCAGAACTTCAACGGTGACTTCTTGGCCCCGATCCTGCGCTTGGAACAGCACCAAGGGGTGATATAGCGGCTGTCGCCCTTGGCGGTTTCGGCCAGTTGGGCGCGGGTTGCAATGGCGCCGTGAATGGCCGCCCGCCAGTCGGGATGTTCGGTGAGGATAATCGGTAGCTTAATCATCTCCGCCGCCTTCACCTCGGCGGCGGAAGCCCGAAACACAATGTTGCTGCCGGTTTTCGGGTCGGTATTGGGCGTGGCCGTGAACTCCACAATGCAGGACGGGCGCAACGCGGCCAGCATATCGAAGGAAAGATTGGTTCCGGCTTTGTGGGCTTCATCCACGATGACCAAAGGTCGGTGAACGGCCATCAGGTTGACGAAGGAAAACTTGATTTTGCCCTTACGCGGGCCGTCTTCGGCAAGTTCCAACCCCGGTGCGTTATCCAGCACATGGGCAAAATGCGGTTCAAATTCCTCTTTGTTGGCGTAGGCGTTGCGCCCGTCGGTGTTAGTCACTCGAAGGGTCTGAATCGTGGTCACGATCACGCAAACGCGCATCGTCAAGTCCTGCGGCCTGATTTGGGCCATCTCGCCAATGTCGAACACGGCAACGCGGCCATCAAAAGCGTCGTCAATCGTGGCGCGGTAAGGATGGGCGGGTTTCTTGAGGGCTTCGGCGGTCTGCTTGCGTATCGTGTTGGTCGGCACCAGCCAGAGGACAACCGGGTAATCGCGCTCAAGGTAGGCGCGTCCCGCCACGGCTATCGAATGCGCCGCCAATAAGGTTTTGCCGCCGCCTGTGGGCAGGCGCAGGCAGACATTCGGAACGCCTGCCAATCCCTTAATCGTGCGGTAGGGCGGCGGGGTATTGTCCGGGTCGCGTTCGCGGACGGTCTGGATAAACGCCTGTTCCGGGTCGCCTAGGCGGGCGCGGCCAAGGTAAGCTTCTAGGGTTTCCAAGGCGGTGCGCTGAAAGGTTTTTAATTCCATGAGCGGGCCTTGCGACAAAAGCCGTCAGAGGGATGGTTGCGGTGGTGCAGGGGTTTTGCTGTCATTGTTCCTGTTCGCGGTCAGATTGCCGATCCAGCAACAGTCTTGCCACCGCGCCGCCTTTGCCTTTGCCTCTGAAGGCATCGACGGCATCGACTGGCGCCGCATTCGCCAGAGGCGGCTCTGACTCTGGATCGAGCGCGATAAAAATGACTTCCATCCGGCGATGGCGCAGTTCGTGGGGAATGGGAATGGCGTCTTGAGGATCTTCAATAATTTGGCGGATGGCAAACATAAGGCGTTTCCTAAGTATCTGAATAGATGGTTTCTTTAACGGGCTTTGATTTCATAGGGGATTTGCCGGAAGCTTATGCCTTCCTGCCGCAAGCGTTCAGCGCTCAATTGGCAAGCCTCGCCGAAAATGACTTTCGCGCCGTCGTGGGGCGGTAGCTGGGACAGGATTTTCGAGGTCAGGACGTTGCCGCCGTTGGGCTTCTTGTCGCCTAGGATGCCGTTGTACAGCAGATAATAGGCGGCGCCTTCGTGGATGCCGAGCAAGGGCGAAACCGCCTCGCCTGTCAAGGGAAAGCCGGTTTCGATAAACCAGACATGCGCGGCCAAGGGGGCGAAGCGGATGCCCGGTGCGATGTGTCCGGCTTCGTCAAAGACCGGAACCCCCAGCGAAAAAAACCGGAATCCGCCGCCGCCTGTCCAGCCTACATCCTGCGAAATGCCGCCTTGTTCGCCGTCGATGACTTTTTGCAAGCGCGGGGCGCAATGGGTTACGGCGTGGCCGCCCATTTCGATGCCGATATAGCGGCGGTTCATCTTGTGCGCGACGGCGGCGGTCGTGCCGGAACCTAGGAAGCTGTCTAGCACAAGGTCGTTGCGGGTGGTTGAAATTTGCAATATACGCTGCAAAAAACGCTCCGGCTTTGGTGTTGAGAATGGCTCTTTTGAATTAAACTTCTTTACCTCTTGGCGAGCATTTCTATTTTCCCCAACTTCTTCGTATAGCCACACCGACTTTGGAACAATTTTAGACTCTTCGACTTCTGTTAAAAATCGTTTAATACAAGGCTTATTTTTTCCTTCTTTTCCAAAAGTTATTCTATTATCTTCACATAGCTCCTCAAATTTTTCCCTAGAATACACCCAAGCCCTGCCATCGGCAGGGTTTACCTTCCTGCCTGATGGTGTTGTAATTTCATACAAAGCGTTTTCACTTATAGTTTTAACCGTCATATCGCCAGCAAACCATGGCCCCCTTCCATAAAAATTTCCAGCTTGATCTATGCCGTCATATTCATCTGAGTTTTTATATATCGCATTTTGCGCATCTGTTCTTTCTAATTTTATGGGTCGCCAAATGTTTTTCTCTTTTGCATAGACGAGAACATGATCGTGATTGTCAGAAATCCATTTTGCATCGTTGGAAGGCGACGACTTTTTTTGCCAAACAACATTAGTTATAAAGTTTTTCCGCCCAAAAACCTCATCCATGATGACTTTTAGATAATGGGCTTCATGGTCATCAATCGAAACCCAAATGCTCCCGTCCTCGGCCAGCAAGCTCCGCAACAATTCAAGGCGCGGGTACATCATCGCCAGCCATTGCGCGTGTTCTAGGTTGTCGTCGTAGTGTTCAAACGCGCTCTTGGTGTTATAGGGCGGGTCGATATAGATGCATTTCACCTTGCCGGCATAATACGGCAGCAGGGCTTTCAGCGCATGCAGATTGTCGCCTTGAATCAGCATATTGCCGCTGTCGCCAGCGCCGTAGGACAGGGCGGGGGATTCTTCCAGCAGGCGGTAAGGGGTATGGGTGGCGGCGTGGATGTCCGCGTCGCGGGTGAGCCAATGCAAAAGGGGCATAGTGTCCTTGTCAGGTTAGGGCAGGCTGCATTGGAGTGCAAGATTTATCTTGCACGTATCTTTAAAGGCTTTGCACATATTGTCAGGCGCTGCGCCGTGCGCAAGATATATCTTGCACTGCCGCCCACTAAGTTCCCTCCCCCTGCGCGGGAGAGGGCGTTTAGATGTTCAGTTTATGCCGGTATAAGGCGGGTTTATTCGCCCGCGCGCGAAGCCCGTTTGCGCTCATGCTCCAACAGCAGTTTTTTGCGGATGCGGATGGTTTTCGGGGTGACTTCGACCAGTTCGTCGTCGTCGATGAATTCCAAGGCTTGCTCCAAGCTCAAGCGGATTGGCGGCGTGAGGATGATGGCTTCATCAGACCCGGAGGCGCGCATATTGGTCAATTGCTTGGCCTTGGTCGGGTTGACGACGAGGTCGTTGTCGCGGGAATGGATGCCGACGACCATGCCTTCGTATATCTCGGTGCCGTGTTCGACGAACAGCCGGCCGCGCTCTTGCAGGTTGAACAGGCCGAAGGCGACGCCTTTGCCGGCGACGTTGGAGATCAACACGCCGTTTTGGCGCTGGCCGATGTCGCCTTTTTTCAGCGGCGCGTAGCGGTCGAAGACGTGGTAGAGCAGGCCGGTGCCGGAGGTGGCGGTGAGGAATTCGGTCTGGAAGCCGATCAAGCCCCGCGAGGGCATGTTGTATTCGAGGCGCACCCGGCCTTTGCCGTCCGGCACCATGTCTTGCAGGTCGCCTTTGCGCTCGCCGATCTTTTCCATGATCGTGCCTTGGTGTTCTTCTTCCACTTCAATCGTGACGAATTCGTAGGGTTCGCAGACCTCGCCGTCGATTTCGCGGACGATGACTTCCGGCCGCGACACGCCGATTTCGTAGCCTTCGCGGCGCATGTTTTCAATCAGGATGGACAGGTGCAGTTCGCCGCGGCCGGAGACTTTGAATTTGTCGGGGTCGGCGGTGTCTTCGACCTTCAACGCGACGTTGTGCAGCAGTTCGCGTTGCAGGCGCTCGCGGATTTGGCGGGAGGTGACGAACTTGCCTTCGCGGCCTGCAAACGGCGAGTTGTTGACTTGGAAGGTCATGCTGACGGTCGGCTCGTCCACGCTCAACGGCGGCAGCGCTTCGACGGCGTCGGGGGCGCAGAGGGTGTCGGAGATTTCCAGGGTGTCGATGCCGGTGAAGGCGATGATGTCGCCGGCGCTGGCGTCCGGCACTTCGATGCGCTCCAAGCCTTTGAAGCCGAACACTTGCAGGATGCGGGCGTTGCGCGTCTTGCCGTCGCGGTTGCCGACGACGACTTGGGTGTTGGTCTTGACTTTGCCGCGCTGGATGCGCCCGATGCCGATCACGCCGACATAGGAGTTGTAGTCCAACTGGCTGATTTGCATCTGGAAGCCGCCTTCTTCGTCCACTCTGGGCGGATGCACTTTATCGACGATGGTCTGGAACAGATAGTCCATGTTGCCTTCGCGCACGTCGGGGTTGTCGCCGGCGTAGCCGTTCAGCGCGGAGGCGTAGACCACCGGGAAATCCAATTGTTCTTCGGTCGCGCCGAGGCGGTCGAACAGGTCGAAGGTTTGATCCAGCACCCAATGGGCGCGGGCGCCGGGGCGGTCGATCTTGTTGATGACGACGATGGGGTGCAGGCCGAGCGCGAACGCCTTTTGCGTGACGAAGCGGGTCTGCGGCATCGGGCCGTCCACGGCGTCCACCAGCAGCAGCACGGAGTCCACCATCGACAGCACGCGCTCGACTTCGCCGCCGAAGTCGGCGTGGCCGGGGGTGTCCACGATGTTGATGTGATAGTCCTTCCAGTCCAGCGCGGTGTTCTTCGCCAAAATGGTGATGCCGCGCTCCTTTTCCAGCGCGTTGGAGTCCATGACGCGCTCCTCGACCTTTTCGTGGGCGGCGAAGGTGCCGGACTGTTGCAGGAGTTTATCGACGAGCGTGGTCTTGCCGTGGTCAACGTGGGCGATGATGGCGATGTTGCGTAGTTTTTGGATCATAAAGCCTGTGGGGGTTGAGTCAGTGGGGCGTCTTGGCGGTAGGCGTGGGAATCGGGCCGCTGGCCCTAAGGCATTAAATCCACCGCGTGTTACGGTGCTGTGTCAACGCTTGAGGGCGGGGGTGCTGGAAGGGGAAAATGCCAATGCTGCTTGGGAACGCGCCGCAAAAGTGCCGTATTGTACCGGTCGCGGCGGTGTTTGGCTAACCCTGCGGGGCGTTATTCTAGCAATTCTTGTTCCTTAAGGTCGTCGGGGCGGCAGCTTGCGGTGACAGCGGCCTGCGCCCGGCCAGACCGGCGTTGACGGTGCCGCAAATCCCGTGCAATCATCCGCCCGCGACATGCCGCGCGCAATTTCCCCCAACCCGACATAAGAGTGAGCCTCAATGAAACTGTATTACCATCCCGCCTCGCCGTTTGCCCGCAAAGCCTTGATTGCCGCGTCGCTGCTCGGCATTGAATTGGAGACGCAAGTCGTCAACCTGTTTGCCGGCGAAGGGCAAAGCCCTGAGTTTTTGCGGCTGAACCCGCAGGGCAAGGTGCCGACCTTGGTGGACGGCGAGTTTGCGCTGTGGGAGTCGAACGCGATTGTGCAATACCTCGCCGCCCTCGCGCCCAACCCGCAACTCGCCCCGACCGACGCCAAGAGCCAGGCCGACATCCTGCGCTGGCAGTTCTGGGAAACGTCTAGCTTCTCGCCGGCCTGCATGGTGTATGTCTACGAAAATGTGCTGAAGCCAATTCTGGGGCGCGGCGCGGCCGATGTCGAAGAACTGGGCAAAGGCGCGGAGAAATTCCACCGTTTCGCCAAAGTGTTGGACGAGCATTTGGCGGCCCATCCCTGGCTGGTGGGCGATGGCCTGACGCTGGCGGACGTGTGTGTGGCGACTTCGCTGATGTATGCCGAGGCCGGCCAGTACCCGCTGGAGGACTATCCGCACATCACCGCGTGGTTTGCCAAAATCCGCCAATTGCCGGCTTGGATCGCCACCGAGCCGCCTGCGGCCGCATAAGTCACGCGCCGAATTAAGTTCTTAGCAGCAAGTCAGGTCGCGTTGGGCCGGCAAGGATGCCGGCGCTACGCCGAGGGCCGGCAAGGATGCCGACGCTACGCCGAGGGCCGGCAAGGATGCCGACGCTACGTTGTTGGGCCGACGTCCTTGCCGGCAACGTCAGCCCATCAGTGGCGCCTTAAAGCCCCTGCGCCAGTCAGCCGCCATCCTCCCGCGCTTCCAACTCAAACTGCCCCCGCGTGCCGTCGCGCAGCAGCGCGCGGAAGCGTTCGAGTTCGGCGGCGGGCAGGGTGGCGGTCACTTTGACGCCCGCCGCGTCATAGTCCTCGGCGCGGTCTTCGGCGGCGCAGGCGTCGAGGGCGTGGTACAGCGGGCTGAGGTGGGCGAAGCCGACGGCGGCGCTGATGCGCAGCCTTGGCGATTCCTCCTGGCGTTCCGCCGTGCGCAGCGCTTCGGCGGCGGCGCCGCCGTAGGCGCGCATCAGCCCGCCGGCGCCAAGCTTGGTGCCGCCGAAATAACGGATCACGCCGACGACGACATGATCCAAGTCTTGACCCTCGATGGCGCGCAGGATCGGCTGGCCGGCGGTGCCGCCCGGCTCGCCGCCGTCGCTGAAGCGGTATTGCCCGCCGATGCGGTAGGCCCAGCACAGGTGCGAGGCGTCGGGGTGGCGGGCCATCACGGCGCGCAGAAACTCGAAGGCGCGGTCTTGCGAATCGGCGCGGGCGGCGTAGGCGATAAACACCGATTCTTTGATGGTGTCTTGGTGGGTGGCGATGTCTTTCAGCGTGGTGAAGGTTTTCATGCGTTTGCCTCCCGCCACTGTCCGGGGGCCAGGCCGTCCAGCGTCCAGCCGCCGATGGCGGCGCGGATCAGCCGCAACGTGGGGAAGCCGACCGCCGCCGTCATGCGGCGGACTTGGCGGTTGCGGCCTTCGCGTAGGGTGAGTTCCAGCCAGCTTGTCGGGATGGCGGCGCGTCGGCGGATCGGCGGGTCACGCGGCCATAAGCTGTCCGGCGCGTCGATCAGCCACGCCTGCGCCGGGCGGGTGGGGCCGTCGTTCAGCATGACGCCCCGGCGCAGCCGCTCCAGCGCGTCCGCGCCGGGGACGCCTTCGACCTGCGCCCAGTAGGTTTTTGGCATTTTGTGGCGCGGGTCGGCGATTTGGGCCTGGAGCTTGCCGTCGTCGGTCAGCAGCAAAAGCCCTTCGCTGTCCAAGTCCAGCCGCCCGGCGACATAGACGCCGGGCAGCGTGATGTAGTCGGCCAGCGTAGTCCGGCCTTGCTCGCGGTCGGTGAACTGGGTCAGCACACCGTAGGGTTTGTTGAAGAGTATCAGTCGGGTCACAAGGCTTGCCAGCGGTCAAATGGGTTGTGAAATGGCTTCTGCGCTACAATGCGAGGCTTTCCGCAGGACATTATCCCATGGCCACGCACGACAAACCGAAACCCCGCTTCCCGCGCCGGGACGCCGCCCCCCGGCACGACGTTGATGAAGACGCCGCGCCGCGCCACGACGCCCCCGAACCGCCCGAACACCACGACAAGCTGGCGAAGATCGCCGGCATCCAGGCGGTCTCAGCGCTGTTCCGCCGCGACCCGCACCAGATCGTCCGGCTGTATTACAACGAGAAGATGAAGAAAATCGCCGGCAGCCTATGCGCCCAGATGGCGCGGATGCAACGGCCTTACCGGCTGGTCGAGGACAGCGAGCTGCAAAAAATCTCCGGCACGGTGCTGCACGGCGGCGTGGTCGTGGCGGCGGTGCCGCGTGTGGTGGCGGACTTGGACATGGATGAGGCGCGGGCCTGTGCGCGGGCGGGCGAGCCTGTGCTGATTTTGGACGGCGTGGGCAACCCCCACAACCTAGGCGCCATCGCCCGGACGATGGCGTTTTTTGGCGTTAAACATTTACTGTTGACCGACCATCCCAACCAAGCCGGCTTGTCCGACGCCGCCCATCGCGTCGCCGAGGGCGGGCTGGAGTTCATGGATGTGCATAGGCTGGTTGGCTTGCCGAAAGCCTGCCGGCAGTTGCGGGAGTTTTACCGGGTGATCGGCACCTCGCTGAACCCCAAGGCGCGGGAGTTGGGCGAACTGCCGCCTGACCCTAGGCCAACCGCTTTGGTGATGGGCAACGAGGAAAGCGGGCTGTCCGCCGAAACCTTGGCAGTCTGCGACGCGGCGGTCATCATCCACGGCGCCGGCCAAGTGCAGTCGCTGAATGTTTCGGCCACGGCGGCGGTGTTGATCCACCAGATCACGGCGAAAGCGCCACCCGCCGCCCCGGCCAACCGCAGGCCGACCAGCGGCGCCGACCGTGGGCGGCCGACGCCGCGCCCGCGCCGCGCCGGGCCGGGCGGGCCCTCGCGGTTTTAAAGCAGGTTGGCGACCAGCGAACCCAAGACGAAGGAAAGCAGCAGGGCGATGGGGATGCCCACCAACACCAGAAAAGTGGCGGCGACCACTTTGTTGACAAAATCCAGCGAATTCCACCACGCCGTCAGCCGCTCTTGCGCCGTCGCATGCAAGCTGCCGTACCATTCGTTCCAGGCCGCAACGTACAGCGCGACGATTTCCTGCTTCTTCGCCTGGGCAGTTTGGTAGGTGCGCATCCCTTTGCGCACCGCCAAATAGCCGATTCCCAGGAATATCACAAAGCCGGTGTATACGGTGGCGATGGGGGCCAGCCCGCCTAAGCCGACCAGCAGATAAAAGCTGTCGAGCAGCGCTTCCGCCGTGTCCAACACCGCTTGCAAGGCCGGGATAACCGTCCCCGTCAACACGCTCCAGACGATTTCGTAGTTCATCCCCAGCGCGACCAGCGCGCCGACGACTAAGGCGAACCCCAGCAATCCTTTCAGAAGAATCACGCCAGGGTTGCGGCTGTCCCACAGGCGCCGACGGGCGTCGGCGGCGAGTCCGCCAAGGTTTGCGCCTTGCGGCGCGTCGGGTGATGTGCTCATCAATACACCTTAAAAAAGTTGGTTTGAAGGTTGTTGGCAAATCCCTAAGGTTCAGGGCGGAGGCGCTGACACGCTACAACGCCGGGCTTTGCCGCAGATACACCTTAAGGAAACCCTGATTAAGTTTTCGCCCCCCTTGCCGGCGGGAGGTTTGGAGTGAGGGCCTTAAAATCCAATCGTTTGCCCCTTTAGCCTTGCCCACGGGTCGGGGGGCTTAACTCAGAGCTTCCTTATGGAGCTTAAGCGTTGGACGTGCGGCCACCGGCGATTGGTTCCCGCAAAGACGCTTAAGCCGCCAGTCCGCCGCGCCGCGCCGCGCACTGTGCCGCGCCCAACAGCCCGGCGTCTTGGTTCAGAGCGACTTTCACCGACAGCGAACCCATCCACTCGGAAAAACGCCCCTTGGCGCGGAAGCCGGCCAGGAAGTCGCCATTGGCCATGGCCGGCAAGATTTTCGGGGCGATGCCGCCGCCAATCAACACGCCGCCATGGGCCAGCGATTTCAGCGCCAAATTGCCCGCCTCGGCGCCGTACACCCGCACAAACATCCGAATCGTCTCGCGGCACAGCAGATTGTTTTCCTCCAACGCGAAGCGACTGATCAACCGCCCCGGGTCGCCGCCGGCCAGCAGCGCGGCATGAAACTCGACCGACTCCGTCGCCATGCCTTCCTCGCGCAGATATTGGTAAATATTGTACAGGCCGGGGCCGGAGAGGATTCTTTCGTAGCTGACATGGCCACCGTATTTGATCTTCAGCCAGCGCAGCAGCCCTTCCTGCTCCCGCGAGTTGGGCGCGAAGTCGGCGTGGCCGCCCTCGGTGGCGATGGCGTGGTGGGTTTGCCCGTCCCAGTACAGCATCGCCTCGCCGCAGCCGGTGCCGGCGGCGATCACCGCCATATTGCCGACCCGCGGCTGGGCGTCGGGATTCAGCTCCACCAGTTCATGGGCAGGCAGATCCTTAAGCCCCAAGGCCATCGCCTGCAAGTCGTTCAACAGGCGCACGGCGGGGATGCCGGTGTGCGCGGCGACGGCGCTTTCTTCGATCAGCCAAGGCAGGTTGGTCGTCCGGCAGCGCCCCTCGGCGACCGGGCCGGCGACGCCGAAGCAGGCGGCGGCGGGAACCGAGGGGGATTCGCTGATGAAGTCCGCGACAATCGCGTGAAAATCCTGATAGTCTGAGCTTGCGTAAGTCTGGTCGCGCAGGCGCAGCAATTCACCGCCTGCCGATTCGTAAAGGGCCAGTTTGGTTTTGGTTCCGCCAATATCGCCGGCGAGCAATAAAGTTCCAGTCCGCATTGCCTTAAAATCCTGTTCAGTGGTTGGAGTAGGTGTTGAAAGTGTCGGTTTTGCCGCTTTGATCAAACAGAATCACGGAGAAGTTGGCCTTCGCCCCGCCCATTTCCATGCCCGGCGAACCCGCCGGCATGCCGGGCGCGGCCAAGCCCCCGGCTATTGTTGTCTTGCTTTGCAACAATTTTTTGACATCCCCGGCCGGCACATGGCCTTCCACCGTGTGGCCGTCCACCACGGCAGTGTGGCAGGATTGCAAGGCTTGCGGAACCCCCAGGCGCCGCTTCACCGCGTCCATGTCCTCGGTCGGCAGGTCTTTGACCAGAAAACCCTGTTTTTTCATGTGCGCAATCCATTTACCGCAACAGCCGCAGCTTGGGCTGCGGTAGACGGTCATTGCCACCGGCTTGCCCAGGTCGGCGGTGGGCTGATCCCAGACGCTGCTTTCCGCGCAGGCGGTCTGCGCCAGCGCCGCCGCCAGGCTGAATATTAAACGGATTTTCAATTGTATAGCCTCGTCAACTAGGTTTTTATGTAAGGGTCAGGTCTCGCCGAACAAGGTGGTGACCACCGCGCGCGACCCGCCATGGTCGCGGTGTTCGCCCAGGTAAATGCCCTGCCAAGTGCCGAGCAGCAGCTTGCCGCCGCCCACCGGAATGCTCAAACCCGATCCCAGCAGGCAGGATTTCACATGGCCCGGCATGTCGTCCGGCCCCTCGTCGCGGTGGACGAAATGCGCGGCGCCGTCGGGAACCAGCCGACGCAAATGGCTTTCCAGGTCGGCGCGCACGTCCGGGTCGGCGTTTTCGTTGATGACCAGCGAGGCGGAGGTGTGCTGGATGAAAAAATGCGCCAGCCCCACCCGCAGCAGCGGCAGATCCGGCAACTGTGCCAGCAGTTCGCCAGTGACCAGATGGAAGCCACGCGGGCGGGCTTTGAGCAAAATCCGATGTTGAACCCACATGCAGAATGACGCTTTGGGGATGGCTTGAAAAAAGCTTACCCTAACACAAACGCCCGCCTGCCCCAAGATGGCGGCGGGTGGAAAAAACCGCCCGCATTAGGCAAATCGTGTAAAATTCGCGCCTCTTACCACACACGCGGAATCTGAAAGAGTGGAGACATTTCACGGCACGACAATAGTTTCCGTGCGCCGGGGCGACCAAGTGGTCATCGGCGGCGACGGACAGGTGACGATGGGCAACACCGTCATGAAAGGCAACGCCCGCAAAGTGCGCAGGCTGTACCACGGCCGCGTCATCGCCGGCTTCGCCGGGGCGACCGCCGACGCCTTCACCCTGTTTGAGCGCTTCGAGGGGCAGTTGGAGAAGCAGCGCGGCAACCTCACCAAGGCGGCGGTGGAACTGGTCAAAGACTGGCGCACCGACCGCGCCCTGCGCAGGCTGGAAGCCCTTTTGGCCGTGGCCGACGCCAAAGCCTCGCTGATTATCTCCGGCACCGGCGATGTCATCGAGCCGGAAAACGGCCTGATCGCCATCGGCTCCGGTGGCCCGTTCGCCCAGTCGGCGGTGCGCGCCCTGTGGGAAAACACCGACCTATCGGCCCGCGACATCGTCGAAAAATCGCTGCACATCGCCGCCGACATCTGCATCTACACCAACCACAACCTCACCATCGAAGACTTGGACACGCGAGAGGAAGCAGCCTAGCCATGACCCAGATGACCCCCCGGGAAATCGTCCACGAACTGGACAAACACATCGTCGGCCAGGCCAACGCCAAACGCGCCGTCGCCATCGCGCTGCGCAACCGCTGGCGGCGCTCGCGGGTGGAAGACGCCCTGCAGACGAAATCACGCCGAAAAACATCCTGATGATTGGCCCGACCGGCGTCGGCAAGACCGAAATCGCCCGCCGCCTAGCCCGCCTCGCGCAGGCGCCGTTCATCAAAGTCGAAGCCACCAAATTCACCGAAGTCGGCTACGTCGGCCGCGATGTCGAATCCATCATCCGCGACCTCGTCGAAACCGCCGTCAAACTGACGCGGCAGGCCGAAATGGCGAAAGTGCAGTCGCGCGCCGAACAGGCGGCGGAAGAAGCCATCTTAGACGTGCTGCTGCCTTCCGCCGACAAATGGTCGGGCGGCGCCGAGGCCGGGGAAGAATCGCCGACCCGGCAGAAATTCCGCCACAAGCTGCGCAACGGCGACCTCGACGACAAAGAAATCGAAATCGAACTGCAAGCCACGCCCATCGGCGTCGAAATCATGGCCCCGCCCGGCATGGAAGAAATGAGCAGCCAACTGCAAGGGCTGTTCCAAAGCATGGGTTCCGGCCGCAAGAAAACCCGCAAGCTGCGCGTCAAAGACGCCCTCAAGACCCTGCGCGAAGAAGAAGCCGCGAAGATGGTCAACGAAGAGGACATCCGCCTGCGCGCCGTCGAATCGGTCGAACAAAACGGCATCGTCTTCATCGACGAAATTGACAAAATCTGCAAACGCTCCGACTACGGCGGCCCCGACGTCTCCCGCGAAGGCGTGCAGCGCGACCTGCTGCCGCTGGTCGAAGGCTGCACCGTCAGCACCAAATACGGCATGATGAAGACCGACCACATCCTCTTCATCGCCTCCGGCGCGTTCCATCTGTCCAAGCCCTCGGATCTGATCCCGGAAATGCAAGGCCGCTTCCCGATCCGCGTCGAGCTTGAAGCGCTGACCGCCGACGACTTCGTCCGCATCCTCACCGAACCGAGCGCCTCGCTGACCGAA
The DNA here is from genome assembly GCA_046089945.1 of Candidatus Methylumidiphilus sp. Taxonomy (GTDB): domain Bacteria; phylum Pseudomonadota; class Gammaproteobacteria; order Methylococcales; family Methylococcaceae; genus Methylumidiphilus. The sequence goes on along the minus strand of JBJSYU010000421.1, from coordinate 3,343 downwards.
CAATACGTCGCACTGCTGGCGACTGAAGGCGTCAACCTCACATTCCAAGAAGACGGCATCAAACGGCTGGCCGAAATCAGCTTCGAGGTCAACGAAAAGACCGAAAACATCGGCGCCCGCCGCCTGCACACCGTCTTGGAGCGCCTGCTCGAAAACATCTCCTTCACCGCCGCCGACTGCGACGGCCAAACCGTCCTCATCGACGCCGAATACGTCAACAAACAACTCGGCGAACTGGCCGAAGACGAAGACCTCAGCCGCTACATCCTCTAAAGCCGCAAAACCCCTCTCCCCGGCGGGGGAGGGGTTGGGGCGAGGGGTCATATCCCTTTGCCCGATTGACCAACCCAAGGTTATCCCCTATGTCCGCACCCATCCCCACTGACATCAAACTCCACCAAAAATCCGCCGTGCTGGAAGTCACTTTCGACGACGGCGCACATTTTGAACTACCCTGCGAATACCTCCGCGTCTATTCCCCCTCCGCCGAAGTCAAAGGCCACGGCCCCGGGCAAGAAGTCCTGCAAACCGGCAAAGAAACCGTCACCATCACCGACATCCGCCCGGTCGGGAACTACGCCATCTGCCCCACCTTCAGCGACGGCCACAACTCCGGCATCTACACCTGGGAAACCCTCTACGACCTAGGCACACACCAAAAAGAACTCTGGGGCGAATACCTGCGGCGGCTGCGGGAGGCTGGGATAGAAAGGCGGCTGCAATAAAGAGGCATGTTCATGTTGACACGCATCAAAATTGTAAAACTGTTTGACCTGTTTGATTACAACATTGAGCTCAAAGAGGAGGGCATCACTATTCTGACCGGGCCTAATGGCTACGGCAAGACAACTGTCTTGAAAATTTTGGATGCGCTGGCCGTAAAAAATGGGCTATTCTTTGTTAAGCTGCCATTTCAAGAAATTAGTTTTACATTTGAAAAAGGCACGGTCACTATAGAAAAAATAAACGAAAATGAAATTCAAGTAAAAGCGCCTCATGCTGTGAAGCACAGCATTATTTTTAGCAAGAAAAAAATTATTGAAGTATTGCGAGACAGGTTTCCATTTCTGCATGCTGTAGGCGAAGATCGATGGATGGATCATAGCAGCGGCAGAACTTTTGACATTGAAACTTTACAGAAAGATGACTCTGCGTTCTTTCCAGGATCTCTCGATAATTTATTGTCTATCAAAATTCCTATTTTTCTTGATGTTTATTTGATCCGTGAGCAGCGGTTGTTGCGTCCTATTAAATATGATAGTCAAAGGCGAATCAGTCCGCTGGGTGGATACAATTATGCGGACGAAAAAAAAATTGACGCCTTCACTAAAACTATAGAAGAATACGCCAAAGAACTCCAAGATATTATTGAAAAAATCTTGGCCAAGTCGTCGCAAGTTTCGCAAAAGCTTGACAGCAGTTTTCCTCATCGTCTATTTACCCAAAAGCAAGAAGTTTCCAATCGTGAGTTTGATAAGCGCTTTTCAAGAGTCAAAAAAACGCAGGCAGCGCTAGGCAGATATGGTTTGTCAGATATAAAAGAAGATAGCCATCCAACGTATAAGCCAGAAAATGCGAAAGCGCTGTATGTATATATCAATGATATGGAAAAAAAGCTTGCGGTCTTTTCAAGTTTTCTCGAAAAGATAAAAATTTTCACTGACATTCTAAACGAACGCCGATTCGCTTTTAAGCGCATTAATATTTCTAAAGAGCATGGCTTTAAATTCAGCACTGTAGATGGAAAGCCTCTGGCGTTAGGGGATTTGTCTTCTGGTGAGCAACAAGAAGTAGTTCTTTTTTATGAATTACTTTTTAAAGTTAAACCTGGAACGCTTGTGCTAATCGATGAACCAGAAATTTCCCTGCATGTCGCTTGGCAAAAACAGTTTCTTGATGATCTTTTTAAGATTATAAAACTACAGAAAATTAATGTGATCATTGCCACCCATTCACCACAAATTATCAATGACCACTGGGATCTGACTGTCGATTTAGAGGAAATCTCTCAATGCGGCAGTATTTAAACGAAAACGCAAAAATAAATGAAATCCGCCTTGAGCTTCGTCATCCCGCAACTAAAAATCACATTTGGGTACTGGTTGAAGGGGAAACCGATCAAAAGTTATACGCGAAACTGCTTGATGGCTGCAACACGAAAGTTGAAAGAGTACATGGTGGCAAGGACGAAGGTGGTGGCATCATACCCCTGCGCACTGCCGTCGATATATTGTCAAAGGAAACACGGCAAGTCATTGGTATTCGTGATGCTGATTTTCTACACCTGGACAACACACAGGAAACAATACGCCACTTATTTTTAACCGACTTCCATGATGCTGAAATGACAATGCTATTTTGTGATGTCACTTTTGAATCTTTAGTGGCTGAATACTTAGAATCAAAGCGCACAGAATGTAACACGCTACGCCAACAAATTTTGCATGCTATTGCTTTTTTAGGTGTAGTACGCTGGATAAATAATATTGAATCTTTGGGGTTAAATTTTAAAGGGATTAATTTTTCGGCATTTTTTGATTCGGCTTTTTTGCATATTCATAAACACAACTGCATCCAAGAAATAGTGCGTCGCTCGCCCCATAAAAAACGCATAATACAAGCGCAAGAAATCGAAAATAGGCTGACTACAATTTCAGATTACTACACCTTATGCAATGGACATGATTTTGAAAAAGCGTTTGCGCTGCATGTCACCGCAAATAGTCCGAGCACAAAAGGCGTCAAAGATGATGATATTGGCCGGGCTTTGCGCATAGCGTATAGGAAGCAAGATTTTGAACAAACAAAGCTGTATGCATCGCTCAAGCTTTGGGAAAGAGAAACAGGATATGCTTTATTTTGATTTAAAGTAAAGTTGACGAGACCTAAAAATGGTGGATCAAAAGCTTGCTCAAACATTCTGCCTGCGCGACGGACGCCTAATCGGCTATGCCGAATTCGGCGATCCTGAAGGTTTTCCGGTGGTGTATTGCCACGGTTTTCCGGCGTCGCGGCTGGAAGGCGGCTTGCTGGACGCGGCGGCGCGGCGGCAGCGGGTGCGGGTTATTGCTGCCGACCGGCCCGGCTACGGGCTATCCGCTTGGCAGGCCGACCGCGCCATGACCGACTGGCCGGACGACATCAGCCAATTACTCGCCCACTTGGGTATCGAGCGGTTTGCCGTGCTGGGGGTATCGGGCGGTGGCCCCTATGGTTTAAGCCTATTGGCGAAATTGGCGGATAGGGTGGTGGCGGCGAGTTTTGTCTGTCCGTTGGGGCCGGTTTATCAACCGGAGTTAGTGCAAGCCATGCATTGGCCCGCCCGGCTGGGTTTTGTGTCGGC
>JBJSYU010000420.1:0-7305 GCA_046089945.1 Candidatus Methylumidiphilus sp. | reverse complement strand
CGGGATGCTGATCGCCAAACCCACCTCATGGGGCCGGTGGGCCTTGTTTTTGCCGGCCCAGGCGCAAATCGGCGCTGTGCTGGTGAAGGACGCCGCGCTGTTGCCCAAACTGTTTGACGCATTGCCGGGCCTGGCATGGAGCTTGGAGTGCTTGTGCCAAGATCCACAGTACAGCCCCATCCAGATTGCCCAAGACTTCCCGCCGCTCCTTGCCGTAGACCACGTCCGCACGATGAACATCGCGCTTGATGGGTCGTTCGCCGATTATTGGGCGGGGCGGTCGCGCAATCTCAGGCATAACCTAGGACGCTATCTGCGCCGGAAAATAGCGGCTGGCCTAACCCTGAGCCTGAGGCAGATAGACAGCCCCGATGCCATGCCGACCGCCGTTGAACGCTACGGCAGGCTGGAGTCCAAAGGCTGGAAAGGCCAGCAAGGCACGGCTGTGCATATTGATAACGCGCAGGGCCGATTTTACTGCGACATGCTGACAGACTTTGCCCGGCGCGGAAAAGCCTTGGTCTATGAAATGCATCTAGGTGACAGCTTGGCCGCCATGCGGCTGTGCATCCTGTCGGACACAATGCTGATCATTTTGAAGACTGCCTATGACGAAGACTATGCCGAGTACGCCCCCGGACGGTTGTTGCTGCATGCGCTGTTGCAGCAGGAATTCCAAGTACGCCGGGTAAGCAGCATCGAGTTTTACACCAACGCCAACAGCGACCAATTGGCTTGGGCCACCGATGACCGCATCATCCAGCATGTGCAATTGTTTCGGAGTCCGACGGCAAAAGCCGCCTATGCCTATGCCTTTGAGGTTCACCACACGCTTTTGAAAAGGAAGGACGGTGGCCACCTCTCCCTGCCGCCCAAGATTGATGCCGAACTGCCGGAGCATTGAGGCTTGCGGCGCAGCCACCCGCATCAGTACCCGCCTTGCCGACTCCACTCCTCCTCGTGGTAACGCACCAGCACCTGATTGTCCAAGCGGTTTACCTCCGCCGCTGTTTCCTGCATGTCCGGCGGAAAAGCCAGCAGCGACGCCACAGTCTGCGAGTTGACGAAGCGCAGGCTAGGCGGGTAACTTAGCGGCGGCGCATACACCCCGCGCCCGGCGAGTATATAACCCCATTCTCCAAACGACGGCACCAGCGCATGGTAAGGCGTGGCCGTCAAACCGACGCTGCGCAACGTCGCCACCACACACCAAAACGAGCGCCGGGCGAACAGCGGCGAAGTCGCCTGCACCACGATCAAGCCATGGGCGGACAAGCGCTTTTCCAACAGCCGGTAAAATGCGCTGGTGTACAGCTTGCCCAAGGCGTAATTAGTCGGGTCGGGAAAATCCGCCACGATAAAATCATAAAACTCGCCATCATTCTCCAGCCAAACCAACGCATCGCCGTTGACCAGCGCCACCCGTGTATCCGCCAACGCGCCGCCGTTGAGTTCGGCCAAAAACGGGCTGCGCGAAAATAAGCCGGTCATCCGCGCATCTAAATCCACCAAGGTCACGCGCTCGACGCCGGGGTATTTGAGGATCTCGCGCACCGCCAAACCATCGCCGCCGCCCAGCACCAATACCCGTCTAGCCCCCGGCACGGCAGACAAACCCGGATGCACCAGAGCCTCGTGGTAACGGTACTCGTCACGGGAGCTGAATTGCAGATTGCCGTTGAGGAACAGGCGCAGGTCGTTTTTCCAGCGCGTCAGCACGATGCGCTGATACGGTGTGGTTTCGGCGTAGATGATGGCGTCGGCGTAAATGTTTTCCTCCGACCAGCGCGTCAAACCCTCCGCCGACAGCAGTCCGGCCAGCAACAACACCGCCGCCACCGCGCATTCGGCATAAACCGCCACAGGGCGGGCCAATTCCGCCCGAAACAACCACGCCGCCCACGCCGCCACCGCCACGTTCATCAAGCCAAACAACAGACCGGTGCGGATCAAGCCCAGCCTAGGCGCCAACAGCAGCGGAAACGCCAGCGACACCGCCAACGCGCCCAGATAATCCACCGTCAACACCTGCGACACCACCTCCTTAAACGCATAATGCTGCTTGAGAATCCGCATCACCAAGGGTATCTCCAAGCCCACCAATACCCCGGTGGCAAACACCAAGCCATATAAAGCCGGTTTGAACGGCCCGGAAGCCCAGGCAAACAAAGCAAACAAAATGGCGGCGGAAAACCCGCCGACCAAACCCACCATCACCTCCACCTCGACAAACCGGCGCACCACGCCGGCATCGACAAAACGCGACAGCCAAGACCCCGCCCCCATCGCAAACAAATACACCCCGATGACGGTGGAAAACTGCGTGACCGAATCCCCAACCAGATAACTCGCCAAGGCTCCGGCCACCAGTTCGTAAACCAGTCCGCAGGAGGCAATCACAAACACGGAAAACAGCAGGGCGGCGCTCATGAAGTATGAGGTATGAGTGGCTTTTAGGCCGGGAGGCGGTATGGCTCGGGCAGCAGTTGGGCTTCCACCGCCTGGCCCCAGAGGCACGACAGCAAAGCCTGCGCCTTGTCTGGCGAATCGCTCGTCCAAAAGCGTTCCACGCCTAAGCGCGGCTCGCGACACAACAGTCCGTTGGCGTCCAAGCGGCGGCGCAGTTCGCGGGCTATCGCCTCGCCGGGGTCGAGAATCGCCACCGCCGACCCGGCCAATTGCTGAATCAGCGGCGCCAAAAACGGATAATGGGTGCAGCCCAGCACTATCGTGTCGGCACCGCGTTCCAGCAGCGGCAACACATACTCGCGCAACAAGGTTTGCGTCGCCGCGCCGGACAAGTCGCCAGCCTCGACCTGTTCAACCAGTCCAGGGCAAGGCTGCACGACGATTTCGACCGCGCCGCCGAAGCGCTCCAGCAGGTTTAGGAAATTCTCGCTCGCCACCGTCCGCCGCGTCGCCATGACGCCGACCACGCCGGATTTGGTCTGCGACACGGCCGGCTTGACAGCCGGCTCCATGGCGATGATCGGCACTGGAAAACGCGCCCGCAGCGCCGCCACCGCCGCCGCCGTTGCGGTGTTGCAGGCCACCACAATCGCCTTGACCTGCTGATTCAGCAAAAACTGCGCGATGGCTATCGAACGCGACTCGATAAACGCCGCCGTCTTGTCGCCATACGGCGCATGCACCGAATCGGCGACATACAGCAAATCCTCATGCGCCAGTTCGCGGCGGATATCGCGCAGCACCGACAAACCGCCGACGCCGGAATCAAACACGCCTATCGGATAAACGCTGTTCATGCCGGGAGTGGATTAAGGCTTCGGCAACAAGGCTTCGATCTTTTCGATCAAGCCTTTGTCCTCCGGCGTCGTCATCGAAGCAAACGATTCCACCACCTTGCCATCCGGGCCGATCAGATACTTGTAAAAATTCCATTTCGGCGCGGTGCCAGACTGTGCCGTCAGCTTCTTAAAAAATGCATTGGCCTCGTCGCCGCGCACCGAACTGGCCTTAAACATCGGGAAGGTCACGCCGTAATTGATATAACACATGTCCGAGGTTTTCTCCTCCTGCGCAAACTCTTGGTGGAAATCATTGGACGGGAAGCCCAAGATCACAAAATTGCGGTCTTTATATTTCTGGTATAAGGCTTCCAGCCCCTTGAACTGCGGCGTGAAGCCGCATTGGCTGGCGGTGTTCACGGCCAGTATCACCTTGCCCTGATAGGCTTGGCAAAAGTCCACGCTGTCCTTGGAGCGTAGTTTTTGCGCGGTGAATTGCAGAATATCCGGGCAGGTTTCGGCTTGGGCGGAAGCCAAGCAGCCTAGGCCAATGGACAGGGCAAGCAGTGTTTTCTTCATCATGTTGGTGATTCTCTAGTGGTTAGGGAAACGCTGGATTAAGCGGCGACTCCCTCCCCTCGCAGGGGGAGGGTTGGGGAGAGGGTACTTATTAGCGGTTCTTTCGATTTATCTGTGACTAACAACGACAGGCGCCGGCATTACTGGGCAGAGGATTTGCCCAGCCGCGCCAGCGCCAACACCAAACCCAGCAAGGCCGCGCCCATCGCCGCCTCGGCCCACACGCCGTCCAACAGCATGCTTAACGCCGTGCCGGCGAGCAGCAACACACCGCCAAGCCGGGCCGGCCAAGTGACTGCATCGTTCGGGTTGTCTTCAGTCATGACTAGCACCGCTTATAAAGGGTTCAAGGTTTTTTAGTTTCGCCCACACGGCCGCGCCCAGCCGACTTTAAGCTGTCCCGGCCCGCCGCCGCGCCGCCATGCGTGAACGAGGCTTGATCTTCCAACGGCTCCAAATGCGTCACCACGACGATTTCGCCGACGGCGGCGCGGATTTCCGCCTCGATGCGCTCCACCAAATCATGCCCGGCCTGCACGCTCATGCTGCCCGGCACCAGCACATGCACGGTCATGAAACGGCCCGCGCCGGCTTGGCGGGTGCGCAGTTCGTGGAATTCGTAGCCCTGCCGCCGATGGCGGTCGAGGATGTCGTTGATGCGGCGGTTTTCCTCCTCCGGCAAAGTCGCGTCCAACAGCCCGTCGGCGGAGCGCCGCATCAGGCCGACGCCTGACCAGACGATGTTCAAGGCCACGGCGATGGCGACTAGCGGGTCGAGAATCTGCCAGCCGGTGACGGTGACCAGCGCCAAGCCCAGCACCACGCCGATAGAAGTCCACACGTCGGTCATCAGGTGCCGGGCGTCGGCCTCTAGCGTGATCGAGGCGTGGCGCCGGCCCACCCGCAGCAACACTATCGCCACGCCTAAGTTGATGGCCGAGGCGAAGACGGACACGCCCAGGCCAAACCCTAGAGATTCCAGCGGCGCGGGATACAGCAGGCGTTCCCAGGCCGCCCAGATGATGCCGGCGGCGGCGACCAAAATCAGCGCCCCTTCCAGGCCGCTGGAAAAATATTCCGCCTTGCCGTGGCCGAAATGGTGGTCTGCGTCGGGCGGGCGGGCGGCTAAGGTCAGCATCGCCAGCGCCATGACCGCCGCCACCAAATTGACCACAGACTCCATCGCGTCCGACAGCAGGCCGACCGAGCCGGTCAGCCACCACGCCCACGCCTTCAAGCCGATGGTCAGCAAGGCGGCGGCGATGGACAGCCAGGCGTAGCGGGTCAGCGCCGTGCGTTTGGCGTTGTTCGGCGCGACTGCCAGCGGCGGCGGCGCCGGGCGGTGCCGCCGCCACAGCCGCACCAGCGCTTTTTCGGCCTCGACGATCAAAAACAGCGCCAAGCCAAACGCGGCGATGCGCTGCCACGCTTCCACGCCCAGCGCCTCGGTGGCGAACAAGGCTTGCAGCGGCGGCAGATAGGTGAAACCCGCCTGCAACAACGCCAGCCCCGCGACTGCCAGCAAGGCGTAACGGTTGCCGGTGATGCCGCGCCACGACAACGCCGGGGCGTGGATAAAGCGGCTGTTGAACAGATAGGCGATTTCGCCGATGGTCAGCGCGTTCACCGCCGCCGTGCGCGCCGCCGCCAAACTCGCCCCCCAATGCCGCTCATACAAAAACAGGCCGAGCAGGCCGGCCACCAGCAGCAGCGCGACAAAGCCGATGCGCCACAGGAAAAAAGCGTCCAGCAGCGCCGCCTTCGGATTGCGCGGCGGACGCCGCATCACGCCCGCCTCCGACGGTTCGAACGACAGCGACAGCGACAGCGAAATCGCCGTGACCATATTGACCCAGAGAATCTGCAAGGGCGTGACCGGCAGTTCCAGCCCCAGCATGATCCCAATCATGATCGCCCCGGCCTGGCCAAAACTGGTGGGCAGGATATAGACGATGGCTTTTTTCAAGTTATCGTGGATCGTGCGGCCTTCCTCGACGGCGTGGACTATCGTGGCGAAATTGTCGTCGGCCAGCACCATCACCGCCGCCTCTTTCGCCGCTTCCGTGCCTTTTTTGCCCATCGCCACGCCGATGTCGGCGCGTTTCAAGGCCGGGGCGTCGTTGACGCCGTCGCCGGTCATTGCCACCACTTGCCCCTTGGCTTGCAGCGCCTCGACCAGCCGCAGCTTGTGTTCCGGGCTGGCGCGGGCGAACACGTCGGTGTCGCGCGCCGCCACCGCCAAGGTCTGTGGCGACAGGGTTTCAATCTCCGCCCCCAGCATCGCCTCGGCGCCTTCCTCGCCTATCGCCAATTGCCGGCCAATCGCGCTGGCGGTGACGCCGTGGTCGCCGGTGATCATTTTCACGCGGATGCCGGCGGCGTGGCACTGTGCGACCGAGCGGATGGCTTCGTCCTTCGGCGGATCGATCAAACCCAGCAAGCCGAGCAGCGTGAAATCTTTGCCCAAGCCGGCCATATCCAGCGTGTCCGCGCCGTCGGCGGGCTTCGCGGCCAAGGCCAACACGCGCTTCCCCTGCTGCGCCATGCGCAACACCCGCCCATGCCAATAATCCAGATTCAGCCGCGTGTCCTCGCCCGCCACCTCGCGCTGCCGGGCGCAGCGCGGCAACACCGCCTCCGGCGCGCCTTTCACATAAATCCAGCCGCCGCCGTGCAGCGTCGCCATGAAGCGGTGTTCGGATTCAAACGGGATGGTGTCGAGGCGGGGAAAGTCATGGCGCGTGGCGTCGATGTCCAGCCCGGACGCCAGCCCTAGGGCGAGCAAAGCCGTCTCGGTCGGGTCGCCGTGCAGCGTCGGCCCGGTGGTGGCGTCGTTGCACAGCACAGCGGCACGGGCCAATTCCAGCCAGCGCGGCTGCGCGGCCGCCGCCGCCCAAGCCTCCGCGCCATGCGCCAAGTCCGCCCCGGCCAGCGCCACCGAGCGCACCGCCATTTCGTTGCGGGTCAACGTGCCGGTCTTGTCCGAGCAAATCACCGTCACCGAACCCAAGGTTTCCACCGCCGGCAGGTTGCGCACAATGGCGTTGCGCCGCGCCATGCGCTGCACGCCGACGGCCAGCGTGATGGTGACGACGGCGGGCAAGCCTTCGGGAATGGCGGCGACGGCGATGCCGACCACCGCCATAAACATTTCTTCCAGCCCGTAATGGCGCACCAGCACGCCGAAGGCGAATGTCGCCGCTGACAGCAGCAAAATCGCCAGCGTCAGCCAATGGCCGAACTGCGCCAATTGCCGCTGCAACGGCGTGTCCAGCGGCGCGACTTGGTTCAGCAAAGCGCTGATGCGGCCTAACTCCGTGCCGGCGCCGGTGGCGGCGACGACGCCCTCGGCCTGACCGCAGACTACCAGTGTGCCGGAAAACGCCATGCACAGCCGGTCGCCCGGCACCGCGTCGGCCTCCGCCGGGGCGGTGGCTTTTTCCGCAGGCACCGACTCGCCGGTCAGCGCCGACTCGTC
>JBJSYU010000419.1:0-5215 GCA_046089945.1 Candidatus Methylumidiphilus sp. | reverse complement strand
CCCCGGCAGGCGGTGGCTTGACGCTTGCAGAACTGCACCGGCTCGAATGGCGCGAACAGGCCCAGGATTTCAGCGTGTTGACCGTCGATGCGCCCAGCCAAGCCAGAGCCCTGCGCCAACCCAGCCGGCCCATAGACCCGGCGTCGCCCGGCATCGACCGGCTGATTACGCACCTCGAACGCACCGCCCGCCAGCACGGCGGCTTAGGCATCGCCGCCGTGCAAATCGGCATCCCGGTCAGGCTGGCGCTGCTGCGGCGGGCCGGTGCGGAACATTTCCAAGCTTTTGCCAACCCCGCCATCACCGCCTATTCTGAAAATCACCTGGCCTCCTGGGAAAACTGCCTGTCGGTGCCCTGGGGCTACCGCTACACCGAACGCGCCGCGCAAATCACCGTCAGCCACCAGAGCAAAACCGGCGCAACGCTCATCGAGACACTTAAAGGCGAAGAAGCCGTGGTGTTCCAACAAGAAATTGACCATCTCGACGGCCATCTATTGGACGAAGAATATGGCAAAGAATGGTTCATCCCCGCCGCAGAGATGGACACCTTCGCCCGCGACATTTGGCGGCAATGCCAAAAACTTGAACCGGCGCAATGCGATGAATTGATGCGCACACGCTGGGAAGCGCACAGGGCAGGGCAGGCAAGCACTCCCCAATAAACCCTCAGCAAAGCCCTGTATTTTGTACGCCTAAACCCCCTGCCTAAACGACGGCAATAATCACGTTGACGGCACTCCTCCGAGAAGCACAAACTAGCGCCAGCCGCAAGCACCCATCCTGGTTGCCGTCGGCCAAACCATCGGGTGAATCCATGATGCAGCCTAAATTCTTACTCGGAGCTCTACTAATGACGACCCTAGCCAACGCAGATCCGTCAAGCGATGCGCGGGAGGTATTACAACTCCTGCTCAACGCCCCGCAACTGGCCCAGTATTACCATTTTGATGTCAGGCCGCAACGCAAACCCTTGCGCATCCACAACCAGACCAGCGTTGCCATCGCCCCCGAAAACTTGACGGCCATCGGCGAACCTGTCGAATTAACCCAAAACGCCGACCCAAACACCCTGGAAATTGCAGAGTTTCAGATTGATGGCGGGCATGCGGCAGCAAAGTTTGCGTGGCACGTCGAAGGGATAGCCGGCACGGTGGAATTCAGCAAACAGCAAGGCGTTTGGCGCCTAGACCACATCAATGTGGCGGAACATTAAGACAGACGCACGCAGAGAACAGCCATGAAAATGACCAACCAAGACCAAGTCAAATACCCCAAGTTCACCAAGTATGTGCGCTATGCCTTGCCGCAAGTGGTCGAGTCCAACGCCATCGTCGCTGCATTTCAAAAATACGGACAGATTGACCGGGCAACGTTGAAGCGGGCGTTGAAATGGGGCAATGAGCCGCATATCACCATCAAGACGTTAGTCGGTGCGGTGGGGGAATTCAACGCCTCGGTCGATTCCAACGAAGTCAACATCCACGACGGCATCGTGCAAGAGTTTGAAGATGGCCATGGGCTGCGCAAAACCAAATACAACAAGAATGTCTACTTGGTTGGCGTGACCCTGATGCACGAAATGGTGCATTGGGCCGACAATTTGGACGGCATCGACTTCCCCGACGAGGAAGGCGAGCAATTTGAAAAGGATGTTTACGGGCAGGTCATCAACTGACCTTGACAGAGTATTGGCCGACCCGCAACCCGGAGATTGAGAGTCGGCCAATCTGCAAGAATAGCATTGCGTCAGGCCAGCGCCGCATCATACGGCAAGCCCCTACGCATTACCTTATTCAGTCGCAAAGGCTAGGGCCACCGCAACGGCCAGCCACGCTGGCCTTGCACTTCTCATAAAACGCCAGGCATGCCGCCGCGCCGTCTTTGCTGGCGCACAGCTTATTTTCGCTGTCGCACAGCGCCGTCAGTTTCTTCATGCAAACCTCACATTTCGCCTCGTCTTTCGCCACCACTAAAGGGGCATTCGACGCCGTGTCGGAAAAAGCAGTGGCAGGTATTGCCAGCGCCAGGAATAGCCCAAAAGTCAGTGCTGCGTTTCTGATGTTCATTATATTGGCCTTTACTGTGTCGTAAGGTATCGGCGTTGCTCTGCGGCTAAAGTCGCAGCATCAAGGCCGGGAAGTGCAAGAGCAAGCCTTGCTGGGCTTGTGGGTTTTTCCTTGTGGTGGACGCTGCTCAGTCTAAATGGCGGCAAACGGTATGAATCCCATCGCCGCCGGAAGTTCCGCCCACTGCCTGGGGCAAACTTGCGAATGTTTACGCCATGTTCAGGAAGGCTTGAAAACCATCCAATAAATGTTCAACAGCGGCAACACCGTCGCCAAAATGCCAAAACCCATCCACAGCCGACCCAGCCGCCAATAAGCCTCAGGAATATCGCCGCCGTCCGCAAATTCCCTCGCCATTTTCGCCTGCTTGATTTGTATCGGTATCAGAATCACCAACCAAATCACCCCCGAAGCGAGAAACAGCCACAAGCTCCAAGCCAGCCAGCGCACATGCCAATAATCCATGCCATGGATCACCGCATTGGCGACCCCCGTCACCAACACCAAAGCCACCCCGCCGCCAGTGAACACAAAATCCGTCAAAGTCACCTGCCGCTGTGCAAACGCAATAATATTAGGCACACCCGTGCGGTCAGCCATCGCTTTCCACCAGCCGGTCACAATAATATTTCCTAAAAAAATCACAGCGCCTAGGATATGCAGACATTTCAGGACTAGGTATGTGTTAGCCATAATTTCATGATACTCCAACAAATAAATTTGCCATTGTGCTGTGCCTAGGATGCGGCAACCGCAGTTAAGCGCATCAATCGGGGAGCGCGAACTGCGGTTGGTTTCTCACCGCATGCCATCGCGCTGCTATACCGCCAATTCCCGCAACACTTCGTGCCGTTTCTCGGCGATGGCGAGCAAGGTTCTGGCCGCGCAGGAAGGTTGCTCGCAGCCTTGTTCCCATTTTTGCAAAGTGCGGACAGAAACACCGAGCATTGCGGCAATGGGTTGTGATAGGGCCAAACCCCTAGGCAGCGTCTTGAATGAGGGGTTTATGTGGCGGGCGTGAAATCGCCTTCACGCCGGAATCTAACTGTTTTTTGCGCAAGTCTTCACAGATCGCGTGGAGATCATAGTCAAATTTCTGCGCATACTCGTCTCTGATCCGATGAATTTGTTCAATAATGGGGTCTTGCCACATGGTTTAATCCTCCATTAGCTCAAGGGGTGTGCAAATTATGGGTGGTTGGTATCCACACGACTTGCATATCGATTCAATCTTCAAGCGCATCGTCGCATTGGCAATATGCTTGCAATTGCAAATCAGCAAATAGTCCCTGCTGTGAACAGGGCCATAAGATGCGCCGAGGAACGAAGCGCATCATTGGCGTATCTCGGTTGATGCGCCTCCTACGTCGGCACATCCTATTTGCCTTAGTATTGAAAACTTGTGAACGGACTAAATTTTTTACTCCAACAAACTCTGCCCACAGTTTCGGCATTGGTTCACAGGCGGGAGTGACAAGCCGCTGCCGATGGTTTTCCCGTCGGCGGTTTCTGTAACAAAGAACCAGCCCCGGCAGCGCGGACATTTGCTTTGGTTCAGCCATCGATACAGCACATGCCCCAAGACGAACAGCCCAAACAGCCCGAAGGCCAGCAGGTCGATGCCGTAACGGGCCAGCACCGTGCATAGCGGCAGGAAGGCAAATATAAACGCGAGGCATAGCCACCGTTTCAAGCGGATCTGAAACAAGGCTTGGGCTTTGGGATCGTTGGGGGGCAGGGTATTGATGGGAGTTGGTGCTTTCGGGGCAGCGGCCACGGCGGGACGGTTGGGGCGTTTGGATTTTTTTGCCATCGGTGTTTTCTTATTATTGGGTTGGGAAGGTTTGCAAGCACACAGGCGAAGACAAGAGAAAGCAGAAAAAAATCCCGCCTTTTGCAAGCAAGCGGGCATCTTTTAGCTTAGTGGCAATCCATATTATCAACCATCATAATGGAACCGGCAGGCGATAAGTTCCTGTGCAAATTAAATATTACACAGAACAATATCTTATCTGTCATTTTTTACAAAATTATAAATCTTCAAGTGCTTGATTTATAGTTATTTTTCCGCCAATACAAAGCTTTAGTTACTTAGCTATTACATTTTATTTAGTAGAATATTTTTTGTGCATAGGCACTTAATCACCCATTCATCGTCCGTGGCCCGGTATACCAAGCGGTTGGAATCATCAATCCGCCTTGACCAGTACCCTGACAAATTGCCCCGCAAAGGCTCCGGTTTGCCGACGCCAGCGAAAGGCTCCCGCGCCGCCGCTGTAATCAGGCCATTGACGCGCTTAGGGGTTTTTCGGTCTTGTTCCTGCCAATAGAGATAGGCTTCCCAAGCGTCAGGTACAAAGCGGATGCTGCGCATCATGCATCAGTATCAAAAATCAATTCCTGCACTTGTGCCTGCCCTGCCTTATCTTGCCGAATCGCCCGCGCCAAGGCTTCGGCATTGGCGGGCGTGGACAGCAGGTGTAGGGTTTCCATCACGCTGTTGTAGTAATCAAGCACATGACGACGGCGTCGCCTTTGTCGGCGTGGCGGCTAATGATTGTCACGTCAGCATCTTGCTGCACACTATCTAAAACGGATTTCAGCGCCGTTTTGGCGTGTGAGTAAGTGACAACTTTCATCTTATCCTCCAGGCTTCAGCGTGCATTTGACTTCAAGCTTGCTGACATTGTTGCAGTTACTGAGGGATGTGCAAATTTAGGTAGCTTGGAGTGCAAGATAAATCTTGCACTCCTTAGGCTAGAGGACTGGCTATCAAAGGGTAACTAGACCCTTTGATTAAACCTTGTGGTAAACCTGCGCCCCTGTCTTCAAAAACTCCTCCGACATTTCTTCCATGCCTTTTTCCAGTGCTTCTTCTTCGCTCAAATGATGCGTCCGCGCATAGTCGCGCACGTCTTGGGTGATGCGCATGGAGCAGAAATGCGGGCCGCACATGGAGCAGAAATGGGCTTGTTTGGCACCTTCTTGCGGCAGGGTTTCGTCGTGGAATTCCAGCGCCTTTTCTGGATCTAGCGACAGGTTGAATTGGTCTTGCCAGCGGAATTCAAAGCGGGCTTTGGACAGGGCATTGTCGCGGGCTTGTGCGCCGGGGTGGCCTTTCGCTAAATCGGCGGCGTGGGCGGCGA